>JBOFEN010000106.1:0-42116 GCA_051648105.1 Bacteroidales bacterium | reverse complement strand
CAACTATCTATTCATAGAGGGATATCTAGTACAGTCTCCTGAATTCATCCTCTCAACAGTCAAGATGGCCAAATCATGCGGGTGTAAAGTAGTACTTGACCTTGCTAGCTACAATATTGTAGCTGCAAATAGAGACCTTTTCAAAGAACTACTTAAAAATACTGACATAGTATTTGCAAATGAAGAGGAGTCATTCGCATTTACAGGAATGGAACCAAAGGATGCTTGCCTTGAACTTGCTAAATATTGTGAGATAGCTGTTGTTAAGATTGGAGCTAAGGGGTCATACATTGCAAATAAAGAGGAGATTGTTCTTGCTCGAGCAACTAAAGTACCTTGCCTAGACACCACTGGTGCTGGCGACCTTTACGCAGCTGGATTCCTATATGGACTAGCCAAAGAGCTTCCTCTTATCACTTGTGGAGAGATTGGCGCACTTGTTTCCGGACAAGTAATACAGATCATTGGAACTAAAATGAACAATCGCACTTGGGAACAGATCAAGAAATCGATTGCAACCATGACCTCTAAGCTGTAATAAAGCATAAGACCTAGCACCGTTAAGAGCTCTCAACTCTGACGGTGCTAAATTAGATACCATCGAAAATTCAACATCTATACATGAACATAAACGATACGCTTCATCTCGCATTCCAATCTCTATACCTTATCACCTCACTTACATTAGTGTTGGTGCTAATTTATGAGAACCGAAATCCAGTTAAAAGCATGGCGTGGATTACGGTACTCATATTTGTACCCTTCGTTGGTATAATAATTTATCTCTTCTTTGGCCAAGACTATACTCGTATGCGTATGCTGAACAAAAGAAGGCTAAAATATATTACAGACAAACTCCATAACCACAACAGCAAAGAGATATTAAAAGAGCTACCTTCACAATACCAAACCCTTGCTAAACTACTAAACTACAATAACCAATCACCACTCTACGCAAATAACAACATTAGGATTTTCACCAGTGGAAAAGATAAGATAGATGCCCTATTTGAAGCTTTAAACAAGGCACAAAACTATATACACCTACAATACTATATCATTGAGAGCGATGAACTGGGACTCTCTCTACAAGATATACTAATAAAGAAATCAAAAGAGGGTGTTGAAGTAAAGATATTATACGATGATGTAGGCTGTTGGAAAGTCCCAAATGAATATTTTAACAAACTAAAGGAAGCAGGGGTAGAGGTCCTAAGCTTTCTCCCTGTCAAATTCCACCTTTTCACCAGCAAGGTAAACTATAGAAACCATCGTAAAATGGTTATAATAGATGGAGAAATGGCCTTTATGGGTGGTATGAATATTGCTGATAGATATATAAAGGGTACTGAGCATGGAGCTTGGAGAGACACACATATAGAGATTCGAGGAAGTGCAATAAATGCCCTTCAGGCTCAATTCCTTATTGACAAACAGTTTACAGACAAGCAGACAACAAATATCCATAAGTACAAACTAAACAGCGAGACTGAAGGATCATCTACACTTCAGATTGTACAGAGCGGACCTTTCGGAATATTCAGAACAATACTTCAAGGTTATATCAAGGCGATACTCTCTGCAAAGAAGAGTATCTACCTACAATCACCATACTTCCTACCTACTGAGAGCCTTCTTGTAGCTCTACAAACTGCTGCATTGAGCGGGGTTGACGTCAGACTTATGCTTCCTAGACGAAGTGACGTTTACCTAGCTCACCACGCAAGCCGATCATTCATTCAGCAGATGCTAGAGGCTGGTGTTAAAGTATACCTCTATGAAGCAGGATTCCTACACTCAAAAACCGTAATCATTGACGATTACCTATCCATAGTAGGATCAGTTAATCTAGACTTCCGTAGCTTTGAACATAACTTCGAGCTCAACTCATTCATCTACGATAGCGAGGTGGCATCAAAGATGAAACATATATTTAGTGAAGACCAGCGCCACTCCACTCGCCTCACACTCACCGAATGGAAGGCTAGACCACTAAAGAGTAGAATGCTAGCATCCCTTTGGCGTCTATTAAGCCCTCTATTATAAGAGACAATCCATTAAACCCATCCTCACTAAAAATAAAATCCCGAACCATCTATTGATTTAGATGATTCGGGACTAATCTCTGATATTATGATATAAACGGACTGCAATGAAATTAATTTATCATTACTAGTCATTGTACAAATTACTCAACTCTCCTTCTTCTTATTTAGTTGTTTGACTAAGATAATAGCCACTATAATAAATATCACAATTTACCTCCTTGATCTACTTAATAATATCCTTAAGAGCAATACGCTGGTATACCATGTGAGCTTGACTACCCTCATATATAATACCAACCGTAGCTCTATCTATAAGAGTTAAGCATGAGTAACCCCATCCATTACCCTCATCCAAGAGTAGCTGATTCTCTTTACTCCAAGTAATACCACCGTCAAGACTAGCTTTAATAGTTATACTATGTCTACCCTTTATGGTATTTGGATTTGAGAAAAGAAAAATATCTCTATTAAGATCATTCTCCTCAGCTTTTATCTTAATTAAGCTTGCCATACAAACCGGCTCATTAAGTGCCGATCTATTTGAGACGTGAGGCTCCCATGTTTTACCCATATCACTAGTGATATAAACAGCTCTACTTCCACCTCTATTATCTCTCATATTAAGCATCAACACACCAGGCTCCAGTTCTATCACTTGCGATTCCGTAGTGTTAGTATGAGCAAACCCATCAATATGCCAAACCTTTCCTCCATCCATGCTGTACATTATACCAGCATTAGGAACCTTTGTTGAATCAATAAACTGTATTGGAAAAACAAGAGCTCCATTATCCATAGTAATACCCATACCTGGAGCTTGAAGTAGGAAATACCACGAGGAGTCTTTTACCTGCTCAGTAATGTTTATTGGCTCACTCCAAGTTTTGCCATCATCCTCACTTTTAGACAAAACAAGCTGAGCTGTCTTATACTTATCTATACCCTGCTGAGATCCAAACCAGGCCATCTGATTTCCCATACCATGAGTCCAAGCTGCAACAGTCCATATTACACCACTATTCTTATCTACAAGTATTGCAGGATCGCCAACACCATTTTGAGCAGAGGGCATTGCCCCATGATTACCAAAACTCATAACAGTTCTCATTGGCTCCCATGTCTGACCCTTATCTATACTCCTACTTAATCCGACCTCAATATGCTCTTGAAGATCCACAGAACTGTTATATCTAACATCGTAAACAGCCAAGAGAGTACCACTATTAGTGGTAACCAAACCAGGTATCCGGAAGGCAGTGGCCCCTGCATCACCAGCATGGCGCACACCAACACCTAACCTACTTACACTATTCACTGTCTCTACATAGGTTACAAAAGCAGCTCTATTATTAAGTACAATAGACTCAACCCTAGGTTCAATAGTTGTTAGTAGAGAGCTCTTTTTATTCATCTCAATACTTACCCAGAAGTAATTAATACCAGGAAAAAGTGGTTGATCACACTCTAGAGTTAAATCTTTAGACTTTGGCGAGTTTATTCGGTCAAGCTCTACACTATATGATCTATTTGCTGACCTATTCATTGAAGGTAGATCTTTCTTCATGTACTCTGTTGGATAGAAATGCAATTCGCCATTTCGTTTTGCACTCTCCGTTCCAGAGTAATATAGCTTAACAGACTTAATATCCTTAAGCCTAACATCTCCATTCAACGAAAGAGAAACGCTATTTACTCTTTCATTACTATTTGACTCTATACGTATATACAGCAATGGATTGTCACTTCTTTCTACCAAAATAGGAATCTGAGCTAGCTTTACCCTAACCGTATCACTCAAATTATTAGAATAGCTCGAGAGTGTTACAACAAAAAACATAAAAACAATAAGTACTCTTCTCATCTCGTAATATTAATAATAACAGTCCCCTTGTGCTATAAAAGCAAACCAAGAGAATTCAAAGATATAAAATAGTTAGGTTCATCCTGATAAAAACATCAAGATGAACCTATTAATTTAATATATATAACTACACAAGGGCATCGTAATCAACTGGAATCACAATTGTATAGACATCAGATCCACTATCCTTATCGCCAATTGAGACGGCTGCTTTTATATGTTTAGCCACAACCTTTGTATATAAAACGGCCAAGCCTACACTCAACTGTTCTTCTAAAAGATCTCCAAAACGCATAGGACGGACATCCTCTGTTAGTTCAGTCTGAAAATCTCCTTGATATTTAAGCTCAATAAAAACATTTTCACCACCGCGTCGGCATGAAAGCACTACCTCTCCACTGTTACATATACGTATAGAGTGCGCCACCAATGAGTTTATCATTCTTCTAAGCATCTTCTGATCGCCTCTTACAGAAAAAAGAGGATCAAGATTTAGAAAGCTAAGCTTTACGCCCTTGCGACATCTCTTGGCGAGATCATCAATAATCTCTTGACAAATAGATGAGAGAGCCACATTGCATATATCCAGTTCTACCGGTGACGAATCCATCCTTATCAACTCTATAACCTCATTTGCCACATCATCTATCTGAGATATCGCAGAGTCAATCAATTTAAGTTTATGTTTCTGCTCTTGGTTAAAATCGACATCCTCCAACCACTCAAAATTGCTATAAATATTTGATATAGCCCTATTTGTTTCCACCTCAAAATTAGCTAGAAATATATCTCTATCAAGCTCCCTTTCCTGACGATATATTATCTGCTCCGCTATCTTTGCTTCAGCACAACTCAATTCAAGAATCTTATTATCATAAGCATTCTTTAGGCCTATAATCTCCTTTCTACACCTCCTCTTGATTAATAATATACATATTCCAAGTAGTAGAATTGTTAATATTGCTATGATTATAAATAGTATCTCTCCACTAATCTTATCAGCCAAACGCTTAGGGGTAAACCGAAAGTAAGTATCATCTGGAAATTCCTCCATCTTTACGCCAAAACCTTTTGCAACCTCCCAATTTACTTGAGGTACCTTGCCCGTATAAGTCTCTATATCTATGCTATGTATAGACAAACCTCTTAGGTATTTAACTATCTGCCCCCCTGTTTTCTCCCCAAAGAAATATGGATCTAAGAAAACACCTCCTAAAAAATTGCCTGTACTAAGACCTAGATCAACAGTCAAGAAGATAGGAACATTTAGATTGTCCGACATCTTACGATAGGTATTATCCCTTGTGTAAGTGTAACTATGACTACCATCCTGCCACATTGATAATAATACACCAGTAGAGGAAGGCAGCTCTCCGAGTTGAGAAAGCAAAGAATCTTTTGAAAGATCACCAACTACAATATTATCAATCTGATAATTCCAATTATGCTCTTTAGACTCTCTATCCAACAAATATCTTACATAGCTAGCATAATACCTTCTATCACCCAACAATACGATGCGATCCATATCCTTGACAACCCTGTTCATAAGATCAACAGTACCCTCAAGATTTATCTCACGCATAACAGCAGTACTTGGATACCTTTTCATTATTTCTGAGGTTGGGTATACTACATAGTCTTTCACATCCCTATTCTCTGTAAAGTTATCGAGGCATATAGTCTCTGGCTTTACAAAGCATAGAAAGATGGGAACTCCCTCAAATTGTTTTGAATAGTACAACTGATATGCAAGCCATGCCTCATCAGAGACAATAACTATTGCTAGGGGATCATCCTTCTCTGTTCTATATATCTTCTTTGGTATATAATCCAACCACTCATTCATATCAGGAAACATCTCAGAATTGAGATATCTCACCTTAAACTCAGCCATAGGAAAATTCTCCAACACCTTAGATCTAATACCTTGAATGGCCGAAACAGACCAATCAAAATCTGGAGAGTAAGAGTTTATCACCAATATCTCGCGTTCATTTGCTGAAAGCTTCATATGAAACTGACACAACAGTAGAACAACGAATAGTATCTGTCTTATTAATCGATTCTTCATTATTATATTTCATACAGTAATATAAAACTATCACTGTTATTTAATTATACTTTTTAATAGGTATGAACAATATTTGATTGCAAAAGTATATAAAATAAAAGAAAGAAACAGCAATTACTATAAGTTAGATTCACATAATATTATATCAATTAGAACAGAACTTTCAACAAATTGGTAAATAGATTAGCAATAGAAACATATCGAAATAACAATTATACAAATATTACTTGCAATATGACAATATTTATAAAAACAAACTCTCGGGCTTAGTAAATAGTAATACACATATTATAAGAATATATTCAGAAAACGAAAAATAAAAAAGAGAGCTGTATCAATTTCTTGAAACCGCTCTCTTTTTGCATTATATATTTATAATATTATTCAGCTGAGTCTGCCTCTTCAACCTCTTCAAAAGAGGTAAATCCAGCATTTACAAGAATATTATACCATACGATTACCTTCTTGATATCGTTAGGATATACTCTCTCTGTGTCATAAGAAGGAAGCACTTCTGCCATATAAGCTCTAAGCAACTTTTGATCTGCCTTAGGATCAACAGATGCTACTTGTCCATTCTCCTTCGAGTAGATAGAAGCAAAAACCTCTCTCAATGGAGTCTCACCCTCTAAAGTATAAATAGATATATCATATAGAGAAATAACCTTATCATTAGCGTAAGCTGGCATCTTCTTTTTGTCTACAATAGACTCAACAATTATATTACCACGTCCTTGAGAAACAAGGCTAAAAAGACCTGGTTTTCCCGAAATTGATAGAATAGTTTTCAACATATCGTTTCTTATTTAATTATGTATTACAAAGTCACACAAGTAACAAAGTTAATATTATTTCTCAGAATAGAATAGTTAGAGTATTCAAATTTAAAGCTACTCTATCCCAATAGAACTTAGAACAAACTCTATTTGAGGTATAATAGCCTGATCATCTTCATTATAAATCACAAAATCGGCCCTATCTATCCTCTCCTGACTAGACATCTGATTAGCAATCCTACGCTCTACTTCATCTCTTGAAAGAGAATCCCTAGCAATAACTCGTGAAATCCTAGACTCAGTAGAGGCCTCTACTGTTATAATTTTATCTATGGCTGTATGAAAACTACCCTCAAAGAGTATTGCTGCCTCAAGAGCAACAATTTCTACATCTAATGAATTGCTCCAGTTAAGAAAGTCTCTCCGTACTGCAGGGTGTACAATTGAGTTTAGAGAGTTGAGCAACAACCTATCATTAAATACCTTATTTGCTATATACTTACGATTTAAGCCATCACTAAGATAACTATCTTCTCCCAGAAGATTAATAATATCTCCCTTAACCTCTGGGTCATGATTCATTATCCGCTTAGCTTGTATATCGCAGTTATAAACCTCAATACCACGATGTAGTAGGTAAGTACACAACAAACTCTTACCACTACCAATACCACCTGTTATTCCAACTTTAATCATGAATAAAAAGTTCTTCTAAAATAACCTCTACACTATCAATAGCCAAGTAGCTATTAGTAACAAAATCTGGTGACTTAATTAGATCGACTTTTGCCTTACCATTGTTAGACCTAATAATATCTTCATAACTAATAACAGCCCTAAACTTATCAGAAGTAGCACTCTTATATCTACTAAGTGCAACAAAACAGGATATATTAACCTTTGAGGGGAAAGTCCTTACCGCTTTATTTGAAGGCAACCCAACACACTCTATTGGAAGCGTTAACTCCTTCTCTGTAAAAGTTTCTATTGGAATAGTAACATCTATAACCTCTGGAACAAACCTAACCCCCTCAACACCCTGAATCCCAACAGAAAAATGCGTTGTCTCTGATAACAAACCCGTATCGATTGTATCTGTATAGGCTGTATGTATCCTATCTAGTATGTGTGTTGGAGCATACGCAGTAACGAAACTAGGCGTTGAGACAATCTTTCCTGCTAGTATCTGCTGCTTAGCTATTGACAATCGAGCAATCACCTCAACTGGTATCTGCTTTGAACTACCCACAGAGTAGTATAGCGAGACAAAATTGGGGCTTATAGAGACAATCTGGGTAGTAGTTGGAAGCTTACGCTGAATAAAGTTATTCAACTCTTCTGTTGTAAGAAGAAGACGACTCTGTTCCTTATATTTTGGATTAAAAGGCACATCAATTGTCATACTCCTCTTCCAAAGATTAAGTAATTGAGCCCCTTTATCCTTAAGCTTTACTTCAATTACAGGCAGATCAGAAGTTATGATAATGTTTTCAGGTTGATCGACAACATATATAGGTATATGATATGTAAACGACACCTCATCCCGCATCACTTGTAGACTCCAGAATAGAGAAGCGAGCAGGATAAAAAAGGAAAAGGTTAGAACCTCATTATTGATTCGTTTATGAATAATGGCTCTAACCTTTTTCTTTATTAATAGATAGAAGTGTATGTAAGTACGTCTTCCAATCATCTTCTATAGATTACTTTTGAATATTTTCTGCAGTTGCAAAAATAGAGTTCTTCTCTACTTTAATGCGAACATTATCTGCAATCTCCAACTTAACTGTGGTCTCATCCATAGATTTGATAACACCATAAATACCACCAGCAGTTACTACTTGATCACCAGCTTTAAGAGCAGCTCTAAAGTTGTTAATCTCTTTTTGTTTCTTAGCTTGTGGACGAATCATAAAGAAGTAGAAAACACCAATAATTAGAACCATCATTACGATGCTCTGGATCATAGAACCATCCATCTGAAGTAGAATTGTTGTTAAGTTCATTCTGTTTTAGTTTAGTTTATCCCTGTTATTATTTAAGAATCACACCCTCTTGTTGAAGATCTTTTACGATCTTATTCAATATACCATTAACAAAGTATCCACTCTTCTTAGTACTATAAGACTTAGCCAAGTCGATATACTCATTAAGAGTAACAACAGCTGGTATATTAGGACAATTGATCAATTCAGCAATAGCAATCTGCATAATTATTCTATCCATCATCGCTACACGATCCAGGTCCCAATTACGAATATTGTTATCAATCATATCACGATACTCCTTACCATGAACGATAGAACTGCGGAATAGGTTAATAGCATACTCCCCATCCTCCTCAGATTTATACTTAGGCTGGATTTGAGCATCTCCAAGCTCGCTATTAAACTGCTTGATAGTCTTTAGAACAAATGTCTGAACAATATCAAGGTCATCATTCCAATAAAGACTACACTCCTCTAGGTGATCAATTAGCTTCTCATTTCCAAAAACAAGATTTCTAAAGCTTGTTTTCCAGAACTCACGATCAGCCTCAAAGCCGTTATCCTCAGAGTTCATATACACTTTATAAACATCAGTAGCCAACAACTCATCCAATAGAGATTTAATAAAATCCTCATCCCAAGAGATCTTGTTCTTAGAAAGATAACCGCTAAAAGCAGGATCCTGCTTTAGGTGCGCTATCAACAAGTTGTCAACGAACTTCATGTTTGGAGATAAATCCTCCTGCGAAGCCAAGAACTTTGCTCTATTTATCTGAAGCCTTTTACGCTGTGTCTCTGTCAATTCAACCATTAGCAAGAGCAGGTAGTTGTAAAGCTCATATGCTTTATCCAAGCTAAAGAGAAACTCTTTCTCCGATTTAGCCAAATCTCTCTCCTCATTTTGGTAGTATGAGTATACCAATTGAACTACCTTAGTACGAATTAATGCACGATTTATCATCTTGATTGAATATTATTTTTCCAGTGGCAAAAGTAGCAAATATTTTGCACATATAGAGTCTTTTACCTAAGCAGTTTGTAATCTCTATAAAGAAGGAGTGTTACTCTTAGTTAACTTTCTTAGAAAATACAACCTATGGTTAGGCAGAAGCCCTGGATGTAGAACGTGGACATAGTCGGCTAATAACCAATCAGGCCTCACTACCCCACTCTCCCAATAGTCATTACCCAGAGCATTTGAGGTGGCATCATTAGCGTAAACCTCTCCTCTTTTGTAAGCCTCAAAGATTGTATGCCTACTATCATTTGACTTAAGCTCATCAAGAGAAGCAGCATTCGGGTTAACCCATACTGAGGCTCCACTAAACTTATGCATCACAGCCTCAACACTCAGAGGTAAACTACCTCTAGTTGTGTCATTTGCGAAAGAGTAACTCGCTGCTGCATCAACAAATAGATGAGACATCCAGTTCGCTCCTCCAGGCATATACCATGTACCCCTAAAGTTCTCACCATTCATTATCTCAGGCCTACTACTACTTCTCTGAGCAGAGTCCCTAAGTAACAAGTAATTTGTACTAACCACATTAAATATTGAATCCGCCTTTTGTGATGCATCAAAAAAGAGAGCCATAAACTTTATCCACTCAGCTCTAGCCAAAGGAGTAGACTCCATCCACTCATTATTGAAAAGCACTGGAATACCAAACCTCTTAACCCTCATTGTTGATTCATCAAATTGATTATATCCACTAGCAATCAAAGCCTCTGGAGATAGAGCTATCAACTTCTCAAAATTCAACTTAAAAGGATCCTCTAAATCAACAAGCTCACCGTTGGCATACCTTCTACGAATCTCTGGCTGATACACCCGATCTGGATAGCAAATAGCAGATACTGCCCCAAGAGACCCTAAAGCATCCATAAACCCTAGGTGAGTACTAGAAGTTACCGCCACTGAATGAAGTGGCACTTTTACTACCTGAGCACCCGTTGGCACAACAATAGAACTATCCATATCCCTACTAACAAGATAGTAAGAAGCAAGCTCCTCCCTCTTATCTCCCCATGGATTAAAGATAGTAGCCTTTGTATAGTCTGGATATCTCTCTATTAAAAACCCTTGAGCCCATTTTGGTTCAATGGTCTCAAGGGGTTCTAGTTTATCAATCTTGCTTGATGGCGAACCACAAGCTGTAATAAGCAGAGAGAATACCCCCGAGATTAACGAGAGTTTTATCTTCATCTCAATATATCATTTATACTATTGTACATTTCTAATAATGCGAACAATCACATCCTTAGCCTTAATCATAGACTCAACAGGAAGGTACTCAAAACGTCCGTGGAAGTTATGACCACCTGTGAAGATATTTGGGCAAGGCAATCCTTTGTATGACAATTGCGAACCATCCGTTCCACCACGAATAGGTTTAATCTTAGGAGTTATACCCTCTTGAATCATCGCCTCCTTAGCCAAGTCAACAATATGCATAACAGGCTCAACCTTCTCACGCATATTGAAATATTGATCCTTAACCTCTACAGATGCAACCTCACCATACTTCGCATTGATCTCTTCAACGATAGATTTGATCAAAGACTTACGCGACTCATACAATTCAGCATCATGATCACGAATAATATAGCTCATCGTACTCTTCTCTATAGAACCCGTAAAGCCCATCAAGTGGAAAAACCCTTCATAACCAGAAGTCTGCTCAGGAACCTCCCCTTGAGGTAACATATCAGCTATCTCACGAGCAATTGTAATTGAGTTCTTCATCTTATTCTTAGCATAACCAGGATGCACATTACGCCCTTTAACAGTTACGACAGCTGATGCTGCATTGAAGTTCTCATACTCCAACTCACCAATCTCGCCACCATCTATAGTGTAAGCCCACTCGGCACCGAAACGCTCAACATCGAACAAGTGCGCTCCTCGCCCTATCTCCTCATCAGGAGTAAAACCAATACGAACAGCACCATGCTCAATCTCTGGATGCTCGATAAGATACTCCATAGCAGAGACAATAGCAGCAACACCCGCCTTATCATCAGCACCAAGAAGAGTAGTTCCATCAGTCACCACAATATCCTGCCCTACATAGTTAGAGATCTCAGGGAAATCAGCAACCTTAAGCACTATACCCTCAGCTTCATTCAACACGATATCCTCACCACCATAAGATTTAACAATACGAGGTTTAACATTCTCACCCGTAAAGTCACAGCTGGTATCCATGTGAGAGATAAAACCCACTACAGGCAAAGCCCTATCCGTAGTTGCAGGCAAAGTAGCCATCAAATAACCATTCTCATCAAGAGAGACATCCACTAGACCAATAGCCTTAAGCTCCTCAGCCAACTTCTCAGCGAAATGAAACTGCTTTCTTGTTGAAGGACAACACTCTTTCGTAGGGTCTGACTCTGTATCCACAGCGACATATCCAAAAAAACGTTCTACTATATTCATTTTTACTTTCTCAATTAAATTAATATGCAACAAGTTAATATATGACAAAGATATAATTTCAAAAGGATTTGAAGCAACTTATAGGCTATCTTTGCAGCTAATAACTATAAAACTTTTATAACAACTGATTTGTTATAAATGAGATTAAACCTAACTAAACTATAAACAAAGATGAGACTATTTGCGACTCTATTAACAGCGTCCCTCATTACCACTGGTGCGTTCGCACAGCAGGAGGGAAAAACCTACGACGAGAAGTCCCTTTTTGAGACTATCTCAAAGGTTGAAACAAAAAGCGACAAATTCAACCTATACCTTAATACCCACGCTGCATTCAATGCTGCATTCAACGATGGAGACTTCGAGAAGGGAGCCTTCAACATGAAACAACTTCGTATAGAAGCAAAAGGAGACATTAACGACTGGATATTCTATAGATGGCGTCAAAGACTAAACAGACAAAATGATGGATCTAACGCACTAGACAACCTACCAAAGTCTATCGACATCGCATCTGTTGGCTTCAAGGTTAAGCCTAACTTCTCTATTATCGGAGGTAAAATGTGTACTATGTACGGTGGTATTGAGTTCGACCTCAACCCTATCGACATATATGAATATAGCGATATGATCGACTACATGGACAACTTCCTCACAGGTGTTAACTTCGTTTGGGATGTAAAACCAACACAACAACTAGCATTCCAAGTACTAAATGCACGAAACAACTCATTCGAGGATACATACGGTAACACCAACCCAAGGATCAGCGACACTAAACTTCCTCTGCTATACACCCTAAACTGGAATGGATCATTCAACAAGATGTTCAACACCCGTTGGTCAGCATCCGTAATGAACCAAGCCAAAGATGTAAATATGTACTACCTTGCCTTTGGTAACGAGTTCACATACTACCCATTCAACACATTCATTGATGTGATGTATGCTAGACAAGGACTAGACCGCAAAGGAATCATGACCAACGTCATCAACAATGACCTAAGCGGACGCCCAGAAGGTGGAGCATATACAGCAGAAGATGTAAACTACCTATCACTAGTTTGGCACTTCAACTATCGCGTAGCACCAAAATGGAACATCTTTGCAAAAGCGATGTATGAGACCCAAGGCCTAGCTAACAATGAGAACGCTGGACGCGAAAAAGGACTATACCGCACATCTTACGGATATCAAGGTGGTGTTGAGTACTATCCAACAAAAACCAACCTAAGATTCTTCATGATGTTCCTAGGAAGATCATACGACTTCGAAGATAGAGCAAAAGATCTAGGCTTCTCAAACTACAACACAGCACAGATCTCTACAGGATTCATCTATCAACTAAAGATGTTCTAAGAGAGAGAGAGAGATTGCAACATATGCAAAAAGAAAGAGTCGACCCCACACAATGTGCGAGGTCGACTCTCTTTTTTATATCTCTTTGGTCTATTCAACTCCAGCCAACTCAGGGTCAACCATGATACGACCACAATATTCACAAACGATAATCTTCTTACGAAGCTTCACATCCAATTGTCTCTGAGGTGGAATCTTGTTGAAACAACCACCACAAGCATCACGCTGAATGTAAACAACAGCAAGACCATTTCTCGCACTCTTACGAATACGTTTGAAAGCAGTCAACAAGCGAGGCTCGATAGTTGTCTCCAACTTCTTAGCCTTGTCGCGAAGCAACTCCTCTTCATGCTTAGTCTCAGTTACGATATCATCCAACTCACTGCGCTTAGAGTCAAGGTCATGCTGACGATCCTCTAAAGCTTTCTTGCTACGATCAAGCTCCTCAGCCTTAATCTTAGCTTGAGCAGTAAACTCCTTGATACGCTTCTCACAAAGCTCAATCTCTAGGTTTTGGAACTCCATCTCCTTCGAAAGGAAATCGTACTCCTTGTTGTTACGAACGTTCTCCTGCTGAGTCTGATACTTCTCGATCAACTCTTTTGCAGCAACTATCTCCTGCTTTTTAGCAGCAACAGAAGCTTTCAATTCAGCAACTTCGTTCTTGAAATTTTGGATACGAGTCTCCAGACCTGCCACCTCATCTTCCAAGTCCTGAACCTCTAGAGGCAATTCACCACGTAGAGTCTTGATGCGGTCGATCTCCGAAACAATCGATTGAAGATCCCATAGAGCTTTCAACTTCTCTTCGACAGTTAGCTCTACACCTTCAGCTTTCGTTTTTGTAGCCATATTATATTATGTAGTTTATCGGATTTGTCTTTTCTTCTGCAAAATGAAGGGCAAAGGTAGGGAATTTTTCGTGAATAATATCACAAATAGCCTCTTTTGTATATTGTTCAGACTCATAATGACCAATTTCAGCTATAGTGATCCTATTCTCATGTAGAAAGAAGTCATGATACTTAATCTCACTCGTCAAAAACAGGTCTGCCCCAGCCGCAACAGCATCCCCCAAGAGCGATGCACCACTGCCACCACAGAGAGCCACACGACGAACATCTTTCTTGTGAATCGGTGAGTGCTTGAGTGCAGCAGCACCAAACACAGACTTCATACGCTTGAGTTCATCTAACATATCAACCTCCTCAGGCAAATCACCAACAACACCAAAACCTACCCTATCCCAGCTATTACCCAATGTAATAATATCAAAAACTGGCTCCTCATAAGGGTGAGCCCCCTTGAGAGCCGCCACAACAGCTCGTCTCAAATAACTAGGCAAAACAGTCTCTATACGCACCTCCGGCTCAGCCTCCCTCACACCAATACGACCAACGAAGGGGTCAGCCTGATCATTAGCCTTGAAGGTACCCGTACCCATACCATTATAGCAACACTCCGAGTAGTTACCTATCTCGCCAGCACCCGCAGCAAAGAGAGCATCTCTCACAGCCTCCGCATGAACAGGAGGCACATAAGTGACTAGTTTAAGCAACAAACCACTCCTAGGTTGCAACACCTTAACACTCTTAAGACCAAGCTTCTCAGCCATACGAAAACTCACACCACCATAGCAAGCATCCAAGTTAGTATGCGCTGAGTAGAGCACTATATTATGACGAATAGCCTTTATTAAAGTACGCTCCACATAGTTAGCCCCCGTGAGTGAGCGAATAGGTTTAAAGATGAGCGGATGATGAGATATCACAAGATTGATACCACGCTCTATAGCCTCATCCACAACCTCTTCAGTAAGGTCAATAACCACAAGAGCCGAACTGCACTCCTGCGACACATCCCCCACCTGAACGCCACTATTATCGTACCCCTCTTGAAGAGCAAGAGGAGCTACACGCTCTATAGTCGATATAATTTCCTTAATAGTCATAAGCTCAACAATTAAAATACACTATAAAACAGAGAATAGGCTTTGGGCAAGAGCTCTACAAACAAATAGAGAAACCCCTTCACCAAAGCCTATTAATATCATCAAACACAGGTTTCAACCTATATCATATCACTACAATCAGTGCAGAATCCTAAAGATCAACTCACGCAAAAGCTCATGATCTGTTGTTGCTGGATTGCGAACACCCTTCGACTTAGCATCACACTCCCTAATATGAGCAATGATCTGCATACACTTCAATGCTGAAAAGATCTTCAACCCTGCAGTGTAGTCACGCACCTGAAACTGACTCTTCAACCCCAAAGCCTCCATTATTGCCCTATCGTTCTTTTGAGGAACGTAGTAACACAGCATGAGTTTACTAAAGTAGTTGTAAAGAACCGTCGAGGTTACCACAAGTGGATTATTGCGAGGATTATCCCTGAAGTAGTTCACAATGCGATTAGCCTTGAGCGCATCGCGAGCTATGATAGCCCGAAGCAGCTCGAAGTTGTTATACTCCTTACTAATCCCTATGTTGCGCTCCACCAGATCAGCCGTTATACGCATCTGATCCTTAGGTTGTACTATCAAAAGCTTCTCCAACTCCTTGACAATACGAGCCAAGTCACACCCCAAGAACTCCCCCAACATCTCAGAAGCCTTGCTCTCGATGGTGAAACCCTTCACCTGCAACCAGCTATTGATCCAGCCAGCAACTTGATTATCGTAGATCTTTGCAGACTCAAAGAGCACACCCTTGCGAGATATCTCCTTAGCCACCTGCAATCGACCATCAATCTTACCGTTGCGATAGTTGAGAATAAGTATAGTTGTACTCATTATATTCTGCATATAGAGCGACAACTTATCTAGATCACGCACCAGCTGCGCCTCCCTCACTAGCACAACCCTATGGTTTGCAAACGAAGGATAAAAGCGAGCCTCATTGATAATATCAGCGGCCGACACATCAGCCCCATAAAGCACCACCTCATTGAAGACCTTCTCGTCCTCGGTGAGCACCCTACTCATCAATTCGTTAGTGATCTCATCGATGTAGTAACTCTCCTCACCCATCAAACAGTAGACCGGCTTGTAGTTACCACCCCGAATATCCCTCAATATATCAGAAGCCTGCAGAGTCTCTTTCTTAGCCATTTAGCTCCTCGAATCTCAAGTGCTTAACAGTCTTGCGGTTCTGAATCAACATCTCTAGTGAGCGAATACCAATAAGAACGTGATCATTTACGTAGTTTTTTGTCACTCCGTCATCACTTTTTGAGGTCTTAACACCCTCTGGCACCATAGGTTGGTCAGTCACAAGAAGCAGTGCACCCGTTGGTATCTCATTTGCGAAACCAACAGTGAATAGCGTGGCAGTCTCCATATCCACAGCCATTGCTCTGGTTTTTCTAAGGTAGCTCTTAAACTCCTCATCATGCTCCCACACGCGGCGGTTAGTCGTATAGACAGTACCAGTCCAGTAGTCATGCTCAAGGTCACGAATAGAAGTAGACACAGCACGCTGCAAGCTAAAAGCAGGAAGTGCCGGCACCTCTGGAGGCATATACATATTGGATGTACCCTCACCTCTGATACCAGCCAAAGGAAGAATAAAGTCACCCAAGTTATTTGTTCTTTTCAATCCACCACACTTACCTAAGAATAGGACTGCTTTAGGATTGATTGCAGATAGCAGATCCATAATGGTTGCTGCATTAGGAGTACCCATACCGAAGTTGATCATTGTGATCCCATTAGCTACGGCACTCGGCATATTTGCATCCTTGATAAAAGGCACATTATAGTGGTTTGCAAATATCTCAACATACTTCGAAAAGTTAGTAAGAAGTATATACGGTGTGAACTCCTCCAATGCTCTCCCCGTGTAACGTGGAAGCCAATTCTCTACGATCTCTTGTTTTGTTTTCATAAAACTCTAATTTTGTAGTAGGTTTTAAGTAACAAAGATAGAATGTTTAAGCTAAACTTACCCCAATATCCTCTAAAAATTCAGCCCAAAGGCTCAAAGTATCAGATTTGGGACCAACTCCGAGGAAAGTTTGTCGCACTTACTCCCGAGGAGTGGGTCAGACAAAACTTCACCGCCTTCCTTATTAATGAGCGCGGATTCCCACAAACGTTGATGAACAACGAAATCCCAGTCGAGCTTAACGGCATGCAAAAGAGGTGCGACACGCTTGTCTGGTCAAACCCCGAGCACCGTCCAATGGTGATAATAGAATACAAATCACCCAAAGTGAAGATCACACAAGAGACCTTCGACCAGATAGTGAGATACAACATCACACTTAAGGTGCCGTACCTGATCATCTCGAACGGACTCCAGCACTACTGCTGCGAGATAGACTACCGAGACAACAGCTATAGATACCTCAAGGAGATACCCAATTATAAAGATCTAAAATTAAAGAAAGAGAGTATGAAACCACTATTTATTCAATACCCAAAGTGTGGCACATGCCGCAAAGCAGCTAAATTCCTCAACGAGCAGAGCATCGAGGTTCAATCCAGAGACATAACTATCGACAATCCAACCAAAGAGGAGCTAAGGAGCTGGATAGAGATGAGCGCTCTTCCAATAAAGAAGTTCTTCAACACCAGCGGTGTCATTTACAAAGAGATGAATCTAAAGGATAAGATAGGCAATCTCACAACAGAGGAGCTACTAGATCTATTGGCAAGCGATGGGAAGCTTGTCAAGCGTCCTCTACTCATACAAGATAATTCCGTAAAGGTGGGATTCAAAGAGGAGGAGTGGTTAGAAGCTTTATCTAAATAGCATGCTTACATCCATAGCACTTCTCACCCTATGTAGCCTAATTGTAGGGAGACTATTCTCCCTGCTAAGACTACCAGCACTAATAGGTATGCTACTAACTGGCATACTACTTGGCCCACAGATACTAGACCTACTAGACCCTGCACTATTGGGCATTTCACAAGAGCTACGACAACTAGCGCTCGTAGTTATACTACTTCGGGCAGGTCTAGCACTCAAAGCCAAAGAGCTCAAACAAGTTGGACGACCAGCTATGCTACTTAGTTTCCTGCCCGCACTGTTCGAAATAGCAGGCGTAGTGATCATAACTCCTTTGATCTTCGGCATCACACGACTCGAAGCAGCAATACTGGGTTCAGTCATTGCAGCAGTATCGCCCGCCGTCATCGTACCTCGAATGATCAACCTCATCGAACGACGAATAGGCACCGCCAAGAGCATCCCACAAATGATCATGGCTGGCTCATCAATAGATGACATCTTCGTGATAGTACTATTCACCAGCTTCACCGGTATGGCAGCAGGCATAACTACTGACCCCAATCCTATAGTAGAGATCCTCGTCTCACTAACCACAGGAGCAAGCCTTGGTCTGCTCCTTGGATGGATGGCTACAAAGCTCTTCAAACGATTCCACATGCGCGACACAGTCAAAGGGCTCATACTGCTGAGCATATCATTTCTACTTGTTGCAGCAGAGAAGAGCCCACTGATCAGCATCCCATTCTCCGGGCTGCTTGCCGTGATGGCAATGGGAATATCCATAATCGAATGCTACCCCGAGCTAGCACGTCGCCTCTCAGGAAAGTTCAACAAACTGTGGGTTGCGGCAGAGATAATGCTATTTGTACTCGTTGGTGCATCCATCAATCTAGAGTACGCTAGCTCAGCAGGAGCAGCAGTAGGCATAATCGTTGTGGGGGCACTACTCTTCAGGTTCGGGGGTGTAATTATCTCCCTTATCGGCACAAAGCTAAACCGAACCGAACGACTATTCTCTGCCGTAGCTTACCTCCCCAAGGCAACAGTACAAGCAGCCATAGGGTCAATACCTCTGGCAATGGGTCTGCCATGCGGTGAGTTAGTGCTCACAGCTGCCGTCCTATCAATACTAATCACCGCTCCACTCGGGGCTCTTGGCATAGATCTACTCACGCCAAGGCTTGATAATGAGCATGATGAGAGTACTAAAAATTGATAAAAAAGCAGGCTAAACCCCCTCTTCCCTTGCGTGTTTGATCATTAGAGTGTAATTTAGCATATCAAACAATGTGTTACAAGCTAGCACATTACCGCTATGCATATCTCAAATCTATATTACTAATGACGCACTACTCCACAAAAAGAGCACTACGCCTTAGTCTTGTTATTGCCATTTTTATGACATTCTCATCGGTGGCTTCAGCGCAAAAAAGACAAACAAACCTATTTGAAATTCCAGACCTAAACACAATATTGGGTATTACCCAAACAGTGACAGCTCCTATGCCAACTCTACCATCTACAAAAGAGGTGGAAGCAGTGGAGATAAACCCTATAAGCAACCTCTGCCAACAACTTATTAAGGAGGCAGTGACCCTTATTGGAACACCTTACAGAGCAGGAGCTAGTAGCCTACGCGGTTTCGACTGCTCGGGATTCACGTTCTACCTATTCAAAAGACTTGGCGTGGAACTCAACAGATCAAGTCGCGGACAGCTCAACAACGGTGACAAGGTGAACAAAAACGAGGTTCAACCTGGTGATCTCATATTCTTTAACGGCTCTGCAATGACTAACACAAAGAGCATTGGACACGTTGGAATGGTTGTCTCAAATGACGGTAGAGGAAATATCGAGTTCATTCACAGTGCTAGGGGTGGGGTTCAGAAAACAAACCTCGCAAAGTCTGCCTTCTACCAAAAAAGATTTGTGGCAGCACGACGCATCAAAGAGCTCGAAGAGGATCATCTTGAGGGATAAAATATATTTGATACATAGATAAAAAAGTAGAGAGGTTAGCTCCTT
The DNA here is from genome assembly GCA_051648105.1 of Bacteroidales bacterium. Taxonomy (GTDB): domain Bacteria; phylum Bacteroidota; class Bacteroidia; order Bacteroidales; family UBA7332; genus UBA7332. The sequence goes on along the minus strand of JBOFEN010000106.1, from coordinate 21,807 downwards.
AGGGCTAACCTCTCTACTTTTATTTTGCTACAAAACAGAGCTTTTGACTATCTATTTATCACTCAAAAATTGTGCGTAATTATTTTGCCAAACCACCACTCAACAGCCCCAAAAGTGGGATTTATACTCCAATCCTAAGGATTATTTCATTTAGGCTAAGCCAAATGAGCAGTTAGGCAGTGACCTTTAGCTCTTTTCGCAGTGACTTACACCCCACTTCTCACACTCATTTCACCCTAAACTCACTGCAAAATAGCTATTTTTGATAAGCTTTTTCACCTCAACAGCACCACCAACGAGCTATAAGACTCATAACCAATCGATTAAACAAACAAACGTTAACTCCTCTAGAGAGCCATATTTGAAATTGATTATCCGAATGTTATATTCGGAGCCATTCTGAGCAATTACACGTATGACACATTGAAAGCATATTTAAAAAAATGCTTTCACAACAGCCGACAGCAACTATCTCGAGATGATCAGTTCTCGACCATTGAGATAGCTCCTATAACTACGCAGATAGTATCCCTCCTCTGAGGCCTTACCCTCAATCGGGAAACCTTGTCCATACTGAATGTCGAACACAGAACCACACTTGGGACATTTGGCCTTCACACTCTCATAGATCGAAACCCTCACCTTGTGGTCTACCTCAACAGGGCATGCCAAATCGAAGGCATAATGATTATACCCCCCATCTAGAGCCAAACCATAGTATACAAGTATGCCACCATAGCCCAAGTAACTGTTTGCTGCTAGCCCATTGAGGGTCGTTATGCTCTTTCCCGTTAATGGTTCCATCAACTTATGATAGTCCACATTAAGCTGAAGCGACACCCTTGCATCGGGTATCCTGCTTATAGTCTCTGTCCTTACGCAACCAAATAGTAGCAATAAAGAGAGTATCATCGCAATATTAAGTGATTTATATCCTTTTATCCTCATAGATGCAAAGATAGTGATTTGCTCTATTGGGCAAAACCCAGTGAGGCTATTTGTCCATCCTAGTGCATCGTAGGTCAGACTAATTACAAAAAGCGACATCGAGACCAAGGCCCCGATGTCGCTAGTGTTAATAATCTTTCAATGGTAGTTAGACTCATTATCTTATCTAATGATCACCTTCTGTGTTAATTGCTCACCTCTAGTTGTCACAATCTGAAGGATATGTACCCCTTTTGATTGGTGACGTATATTGATTAGTTGAGATGCCTGTGATTGGGCTACTGCCGAACCATCAAGCGAGTAGAGCCTCATCTGTGCTACATCAACTCCTTGAACAATAAGTGCTGACTCGGTCTGATATACAGAGAAATCACTTTTGATCTCTGGCATGCTATTTGGCACATCTTCTGTATCGTATACTCTAGTGAATAGGTCATAGAGTCGCATCCCTCCGCTTGAAGAAGTATTGATTATCTTCACCACAATAGGTTTCTCAGTAGCTTCGATTCCAGCATTTGCCATAACATCCCAATTGGCAAGTGTTGTCTTCTTCATCGTTGCCGACTGCCAAGTACGCTCCGAGCCACCATCTATGCTCCACTTAACGGTAATGGCTCTATCTCCAGTGAAGTGGAGATTTACCTTTAGCTCAACTAATGAGTTTACTCTTATCTCAACCCCTCCGCCACTCTTGCTGAAGTCAATGGCTCCAACAGAACAGCCAGATGCATTCTCATTCTGTTCACTCTTGATGGCTGTCTCTACGCCTGCCGTTCCATGTATGAGAGAAAGGACAGATTGGTAGTCGCCACTGAATTCAGACTCTTGGAAGGTGTACCACCCATCTGAAAGCACCTTTGTTGGAATAACGCGTGAGATGAATCCAGAGATTGTGATCTCCTCCATTCCTCCCAATGCTGTGATAGCGTATCCACCCTCTTGCTCTGGTGTTCCGCTGATGGTTATCATCTTTCCTTGCTCGGAGATTGTAAGCCCTTGTGGGAGTTGTGTTAGGCTATAGCTTGTTGCCCCTCCACCAAACTCAAAGACAATTGGCTCAATGGCTGATCCAATATTGATAGTTTGCGTTGCGTTGTTTGTCAAGCAGTATAGTGTAGCTGGTGCAATATCTGATATCTCAACTTCCAGAGATAGTGAGACGATATTCTCGCCGCCAACTGTTGAGATAGTTATCATTGCTGACTCTGAAGGGTTACCCTCAATGGTAACAGTTTTTGATTGCTCATCTATTGAAGCATCAACGCCTAGAGGAAGGTTCTCTACCTTAACTCCCGTTGCTGCATATCCCCACTTATAGACAACGGGCTGCATTGCACTACCTACGTATATCTTCTGCTTTGTCTTACCCGATACGTGTCCTAGAGTAGCTCTTGTTGGGACACCTGACTCGAAGGCTCCCAAGTCTGCACCATTGTCATTGTAGTTGATGGTAACATCTGGCAGCGTTATCAGCTCGAGGCCATTTGCTTGGGATGGTTGCATGAAGCGTTTTGGGGTAAAGTTCTCTATGTTTTGCCCCTTATCAACGAAGTAGCTACCAGTGACTAGTCTACAGAAGTCGTTCTCGGGTAGAGATCCGTCGACTCCTCTCTCAGCCATTGCAAGCTCCACGGCAAGGGATTTGAACTGAGCGGAGTGATCTTTTGTTGGAACTCTCACTCCGTCGACTCTGTTGTTCTCTTTATATGGGTCACATCCATCAATAAGTGTCCAACTATTGAACTCTGTGTCGGGTAGAATTGAACCTGCTTTGTCGGCTGAAAGAAACTCGTGATTACCTACATTGCCGCTCGCTTTAGCTCCCCATCCTATATTGTTTCGCATGTACATACCTCCATATTGGAAGATAGTTGGGAAGCGATAATTGTATTTGTTGTTCCAAGCTATGTTATTGAAAAGGTACATCCCCTCGAAGGCATTGTTCTGATCGAAGCCCTTCTCGAGGTTGTCGAACGCTATGCAGTTGGTCACAAGGTGTGCACCAACAGATTGAGAGAAGGCGGCCCCACCGGCTGAGCCTCCACCGCCTAGCTTGAAGCCATTTCCGTTGCCTCGAGCTATGTTATTGTGGTCATAACCACCTTTCCATGCCCAACACTCGTTTATCACTATTGGGTGATAGACCATATATAAGTCCCAGTTATCATCGCTATTGTTCCAAGCGCGACATCCGTGAAACTCTGTCCCTGGACCAGGGAATAACTTAGCAGCAAATCCATCGGCATCGCCGCCATCGTCTGTGCCTGCAAAGGATTTGCTATCATAGTTGTGATATGCATCGCAGTTGATAACGACATTGTATTTGCAGAATTGGTAGTCGGGGTTGAACTCGGGTGTGCCTGGGGGCAGACTCTTTGTCTCCTCTATTGAGAAATCTTTGTACATTCCTATCTGAAGACCTGTGTCGTTATTGCCATAGAACTTGCAATTCTCAACAATGTGGTAGCTTCCCTCTAGTTTCATACCGTTGTCCTTGGCATTGCATAGCTCGAGGTTTTTGAAGTGCCAATAGTTTGCCTCGTGATTGACATATATACAGCGTGCCATCTTAAACTCTGAAACGCTATTTGTCACAATCTGACTACCATCTATGATCACCCTCTCACCGGGGTATCCCCATAGTTTTATGCGAGCATCCTCAGTGGCATTCTGCTTGGCTGCAATCTTTATCCTCTCCTTGAGCATATAGGTTCCACCTCTTACCCATATCTGATCGCCTGGTTCTACGATATCAACAGCTTTGTTGATGGTTAGAAGTGGTGCGGATTCACTTCCGTCATTGTTGTCACTACCTGTGGTTGAAACGTAGATATCCTTGGCAGATAGGTGGATGGATAAGCTACTAAAAGCAACAATTAGGAACAAATAGTTCTTTAGATTCATAAGTATTGGTTAATTAAATTAGTGTACATGGTAATGTTTCTCATCGTTTCATCTCTTTCGTCAACTACAATTGATCAGAATAGTAAGCCTATTGGTCTGTACGGGTTCGTACACGGACACAGGGGAAAAGGAATCCGACTTTCATCGGAATGACTTTCTGAACGTTATTGCCTATGCAAATATATAGTTATTTTATTAAATGCAAAATATTGCATACAAAAAGAGAGCAGATACCTTTGTAATCCGCTCTCTGTATATTATATAATTACTCTTGAACCTCGGTAGAGTAAACCGCACTCCAAAGTGGGCAATCAGTAGATGGTGCTATGCCATCTCTATAGTTCTGAAGAAGAGAGTTTGAACTCTTTGCGAGTGTGCTGCGCACCTCACGTCGTGCACCCTTCACTCTTTTGATCTGCATATTGTCATACTCGGTGGTTTGGTGTCTCATCCAAGCAGTTACAGCCTTGGCAGCACGCTGCTCAATGGGTATCATCTTGGTGCGTGCAACAGTGCCGCTACCTACTGGTGTGGCATGCTCACTGATGAGTTTGGACATTCTAATAGCAAGTTCGGAATAGCTTGGGTGGAAGTTTAGGTGTTCTACAATTGCTTGAGTAAACTCCACGACATATCTATCTTCGGCTCTCGCTCTGGATGCCCTACTTGATTCGAGCTTCTTTTGATATCCATCATCCTCTCGCATGGCTTTGACATACTGCTTTGCTTGCTCTATGGTTGAGGCTTGAGCCCAAATGCCTTTGGTATATACTCTCCTACCCTTCTTGTAGCATACTTTCCAGTAGTCTGCATCCTTGGTAACTCTGCGAGTAAGGGCTGCGTCACCAGCAGGAAGGAAGCTCCAACCAGAGGGTGGTGAGATGGGTTGACCAGTCTCACTAATGTATTGATAGGGCTTTCCTTTGACCTCGAATAGTGTAACAATGGTTGTCTGCTTTGTCATTCTTCTAAGATATGCCTACAAGTTCGACCTCGAAGATAAGAGTTGAATACTTCTTGATAATACCTGCAGCCTCACCACCATAACCGAGATGTGCAGGAATGAAGATCTCCCACTTTGATCCCACACTCATCTGCTTGAGTGCCTCTTGCCAACCGGTAATCACCTCACGCACTCTAAAGACAGCAGGGAACCCATCTCCGAGGTTGGAGTCAAACTGTTTGCCATTGATCATCTTGCCTTTGTAGAAGACCTGAACGATGGATTGAGCGGTTGGAGTAGGGCCTTCTCCCTCTTTAATCACTCTATATTGCACACCACAAGGTAGCACTTTAATGTTGGGTTGTTGGGCATTATCCTCTAAGAACTTACTGTTGGCATCTGCATACTCTTTGTATTTCGCTTTCATCTCTGCTAATATTATTGTGATTCGACCATCAAAGGTAATCGAATAGAAGAACTTTACCTACCTTTGCAGTTATGAAAATTGATACTTTACAGATAGATGATTCGCTAAAAAAGGCTTTGGCCGAGGGTGGAATATCTGAGATGACTCCAATCCAAGAGGGGGCTATGCCTATACTCTTTGATGGTGGTGATCTCTTGGCTTGTGCTCCAACGGGTACGGGTAAGACTATTGCGTTCCTGCTTCCTATATTAAGTAGAATACTTCTTCGAAGTGGAAGACGTGGTGTGAAGGCTTTGATACTTGCTCCTACAAGGGAGTTGGCCATTCAGATTGGGCGTGAGGTGGAGAGTTTGTGTAGATATAATGATATAAAGCATGGTGTCATCATAGGGGGTGAGTCTGTGGAGGAGCAGATCTTTATGAGTGGGCGATCATTGGACTTAGTCATAGCTACTCCGGGTAGGCTTTTGCATCTTGTACAAGAGAAAATTATCAACTTGTCATCAATCCAAATGTTTGTAGTTGATGAGGGTGATAGGCTTTTGGATATGGGATTCATTGGTACAATAAGGAAGATCGTGAGATTTCTCCCACGCAAACGCCAAACAGCTCTCTTCTCTGCTACGCTTCTTTCCGACACTGAGGATCTGGCCAAAGAGCTTCTAAAGGGTGCTAAGCGTATAGACTTAGTGAGTGATAAGAGTTCGGCTCCTGATATTGCTCACACCATTTACTATGTGGATAAACAGAATAAGATGAACCTGCTCAAACATCTAATAAAGGAGATGGGTATAGAGAGGGCCATTGTCTTTGTTCGTACTAAATATGACGCAGAGAAGGTAGCCTCTGACCTTTATAGGGCTGGACTGGATGCCTCTGCTTTGCATGGCGACAAGGAGCAGATGGATCGTGAGTTGGTATTTAGGGATTTCCGTTCGGGTAGGGTGAAGATACTTGTATCTACTGATCTTGCTGCTAGGGGTATTGACATTCCTGAGCTTGAGTGGGTGATAAACTTCGAACTTCCTAATGAGGCTGAAACTTATATGCACAGAGTTGGGCGTACGGCTAGGGCTGGTGCTTCGGGTGAGGCAATATCTCTTTGTAGTAATGCTGAGCTTAGATTCTTGAAGCCTATTAAGAAGCTAGTTGGTAAGTCAAAGATGAAGATTGTTGAACAGCATCCTTTCTCTTATGCTCAGCGCGAAAAGGGTGAGGCAAGGAACTCTGCTTCTTCAATTGGTAAGATACGTGAGAGATCTTAATTGATCACCTTTGATATTTAAGTATGCCCCTTTATGGATTACGATTAATCCATAAAGGGGCATACTTAATATTTGTGGGATGGATACTTGGGTTATCTAATAGTTCGCAAGCAATGTAAATAGTCTATTCATGGATAGCTAACGTAATATCTATTGATTGATTAGATTGCTCGATGGCAAATATCTAAATGGTGTCTATAAGATATCTTATAATAGAAAAGACCGCTAACCTAAAAATAGGTTAGCGGCCTTTGCATTATCTCTTTCACCTAAATGTTAGGCGTGAAGTATTATGCTCCGAAATCATCGAACATCAACATCTCACGAGGTACACCTTGGTTCCAAAGCATCTGCTCAACAGCTTTCGCCATAGGACCAGGACCACACATGTAGTACTCAATGTCTTCTGGAGCTTCGTGCTTAGCAAGATACTCATCTTGGATTACTTGGTGAATGAATCCTACGTAACCTGTCCAGTTGTCCTCTTTCTGTGGCTCAGAAAGAGCGATGTGGAACTTGAAGTTAGGGTATTCTCTCTCAAGTGCTCTGAAGTCCTCTTCGTAGAATATCTCTCTCTTAGATCTTGCACCATACCAGTAGCTGATTGTACGGTCTGTTGTCTTAAGAGTTTGAAGAAGGTGAAGAAGGTGAGATCTAAGTGGAGCCATACCTGCACCACCACCAACATAAAGCATCTCGCGCTTAGTGTCAAGAATGTGGAAGTCACCGTAAGGACCCGATACAGTCACCTTGTCGCCTGGTTTCAATGAGTAGATGAATGATGAACAGATACCTGGCTTGATACCTTTAGCCCATCCACCTGTTGCTCTGTCGAACGGAGGTGTAGCAATACGGATGTTTAGCATCACGATGTTACCCTCTGCTGGGTGGTTAGCCATTGAGTATGCACGGATAGTCTCCTCGTCGTTAACACACTCAATATCCCACATCTTGTACTTGTCCCACTCGTCTCTATACTCTGGTTCAATATCGAAGTCAGAGAATTTGATTGAGTATTTAGGTACATTGATCTGTATATATGAACCTGGTTTGAAGTCAAGAACTTCTCCTTCAGGAAGCTTAACAACAAACTCCTTGATGAAGGTAGCAACGTTGTGGTTTGAAACAACCTCACACTCCCACTCCTTAACACCAAATACCTCTTCTGGCACTTCGATTGTCATATCGCTCTTCACTTTCGTTTGGCAAGCAAGACGCCATTTGTCGCCTATCTGCTTACGAGAGAAGAAACCAACCTCAGTTGGAAGGATCTCACCACCCCCCTCAGGTACTTGACAGCGGCACTGACCACAGCTACCACCACCACCACAAGCAGATGATAAGAAGATTCCATTACTTTGAAGCATGCCTAGAACTGTGCCTCCCATCTCTGACTCGAACTCTTTCTCACCATTAACTACAATCTTTACATTGCCCTCTGGTGTGAGCTTTTTCTTTGCGAACAACAACATTGCTACCAAAAGAAGTACTACAAAAAGGAATACTCCAACGGCAGCGGCAATCGTAAGTCCGTCTATCGCTAATAATATCATACTTTACTCTTTTATTAGTCTATTTGATTATAGTTTGATTCCTAAGAAGCTCATGAAGGCTATCCCCATCAAACCTGTTACAATAAATGTAATACCTAATCCTTTTAGTGGCTTTGGTACATCTGAATAGGTAAGCTTCTCACGGATTGCTGCAATACCAATGATAGCAAGCAACCAACCAATACCAGAACCTACTCCATAAGCAGTAGCCTCACCAATATTAGCGAATGCCTTCTCTTGCATAAATAGTGATCCACCAAGGATAGCACAGTTTACTGCAATAAGAGGAAGGAAGATACCTAGTGATGCGTATAGTGCTGGTGCAAATTTCTCAACAACCATCTCTACTAACTGTACCATTGAAGCAATAACGGCAATGAACATAATAAAGCTCAAGAAGCTAAGATCTACATCTGCAAATCCCTCTCCAAGCCAAGACATTGCTCCTGCTTTTAGAACGAAGTTCTCCAATAGGTAGTTAACTGGTAGGGTGATAGCCAATACGAACGTAACGGCAAGACCAAGCCCCATTGCTGTTTTCACACTCTTCGATACAGCAAGGTAAGAACACATACCCAAGAAGTATGCAAACACCATGTTGTCGATGAAGATTGCTTTTATAAATATATTAAACCATTCCATGTTCAATCTGTTTTTTGTGTGTTACAATTTACTTCTCTTGCAAATCTTTGTTCTTAGCTCTCTGAACCCATATGATTACACCTGTTGTGATCAAAGCCATTGGAGGCAGGATCATCAAACCGTTGTTCTCGTAACCAAGATCGTACAATGCTTGTGGTATAACTTGTACACCAAACAGAGTACCTGAACCAAGAAGCTCGCGGAAGAAAGCAACAATAACCAAGATGATTGAGTAACCAAGTCCGTTACCTACACCATCAAGGAAAGACTCCCAAGGACCATTAGCCAAAGCAAAAGCCTCTAGTCGACCCATCAAAATACAGTTAGTAATGATAAGACCAACAAAAACTGATAGCTGCTTGCTCACATCATAAGCGTAAGCTTTCAACACCTGGTCAACAATGATAACTAGAGCTGCAACAACAACAAGCTGAACAATAATACGAATCCTATTTGGAATAGTGTTTCGCATCAATGAGATAATAACGTTTGCAAATGCAAGTACTGCCATTACCGAAAGAGACATAACTAAAGCTGGCTCTAGTTTTGCTGTAACAGCAAGAGCGGAACAGATACCTAGTACCTGAACAATCACAGGGTTGTTACTAGATAGAGGGCCTAGTAGAATCTCCTTATGTTTTTTAGACAATAAACTCATGATTAGAATAATTATTTGTTTATAAGAAATTGTGCATAAGGAGCAAGACAATCCATCAACATAGCGTCAACACCTTTACTTGTTATAGTCCCTCCGGAGATAGCATCTACTTGGTCTGCACCTGTCAAAGACTTCTGTCCCTTTTTCTCTACAGCGATAGATTTAAACTCGCCATTTTTGAAAAGAACTTTACCTGCAAATTGGTTATAGAAGAAATCTTTCTCGATCTCTGCACCAAGCCCAGGAGTCTCTCCTTTGTGTGAGAAGTATGCCCCAAAAACTGTGTTTCTATCATCATTCAATGATACATAACCCCAGATTGGACCCCAAAGGCCAGCACCACTCATAGGGAAAATATACTTAGTAGAACCATCCTCTAAGCTAGCTACATATACAGGAAGTTTGCGATCATTACGCAACTCACCTACATGGCTTTTTACTTCAGCTGGAACATTAACGTTAAATGCCGCAGCTTTATCTGACTCAGAGCTTATCTTCTCACCTTTTGAGTTAACAACAAATGACTCTTTGATATATTTATCATATAGAACCTCTGCATCTTTTGCAGTTGAAGCTACTTTGATAGAGTTCAATATCTGAATCTTCTTGTCGATCTCAACATTCTTGGTCTGCTTATCTTTCAAGCTCAAAGCTGTGAAAGCCAAAACAGCAGCCACTACTACTACCATTACAGTAGAGTAGATTACTGTATAACTATTACTTTGTCTATTCATAACTTCAAGTCATTAAGCATTCGTTACTTTTGATCTCTTCAATCTTCTGCTGATGTTTGACTCTACTACGTAGTGGTCAATAAGTGGTGCAAACACGTTCATCAACAAAATAGCAAGCATCATACCCTCTGGGTAACCCGGGTTTACAACACGTACAAGCATTGCAATTGCACCAACCAAGAAGCCATAGATATATTTACCTGTTTCAGTACGAGCTGAAGTTACAGGATCTGTAGCCATGAATACAGCACCAAAAGCAAAACCGCCCAAACAGATTTGGTCTATTGGCGAAAGAGCCAAACCAGCTGTCGAAGGGAAAAGGTTGAAAAGTGAAGTAATTGCGAATCCTCCGATGAATGTAGATACAATAGTTTTCCAGCTACCAATACCGCTCAACATCAAGATAACAGCACCAATAAGGATAGCCAATGTAGATGTCTCACCAATAGAACCTGGTATCAAACCAATAAAATAGTCCATTGTCGAGATGCTATTACCTACGATATCAGTAACAACTGCCTCTGTATTTGGAGCCGTAGCAATCTGACCTAGAGGAGTAGCTCCTGTGAATCCATCAACAACTTGTCCAGCTCCCATACCAAATGTATCTTCTGTGCGAACCCAAACAGTGTCTCCAGACATCTTACCTGGATATGCAAAGAAAAGGAATGCACGAGTGATCAATGCCACATTAAAGATATTCATACCAGTTCCACCAAAGATCTCTTTTGCAAAGACTACAGCAAATGCAGTTGCAATTGCGATCATCCATAGAGGAGTATCTATTGGCACAATCATAGGGATCAACATACCAGAAACCAAGAATCCCTCTTGTATCTCATGCTTTTTCCACTGCGCAATAACAAACTCTATACCCAATCCAACACCATAAGAAACTACGATCTTAGGTAGAACTGCTAGTAGACCATAAAGGAAGATAGTCAAGAAGTCTGTTGAAGCAAGCTCTCCTATAGATAGGTAATGCTGGTAACCAACATTATACATACCAAAAAGAAGTGCTGGCATTAGAGCCAAAAGTACTACTGACATAGTACGCTTTGAGTCTATACTATCGTGAATATGAACTCCTGTTTTTGAAGTCTCATTAGGGACAAACAGAAATGTCTCAATCCCATCAAAGACAGAATGGAAAGCGTGTAGCTTACCGCCCTCTTGAAAGTTGGGCTTAATCTTATCGATATAATTACGTAAAGCTTTCAATCTCGTAAGTATTTAAACATTATAAAATTAAATCATCTCTTTTCTCAGCTGATCAAGACCTGTACGGATGATATGCTGGATTGGAAGTTTTGAAGTATCAACAAACTCACATAGAGCGAAATCCTCTGGAGCCACCTCATAGATACCTAGATTCTCCATTTTCTCAATGTTAAATGCTAGTGTCTCTTTGATAAGAAACTCTGGAAGAATGTCCATTGGAAGTACATTATCATACTCACCAGACATAATAATAGCTCTAACCCCACCACGGATACGAGCATCCATGCGGTACTCGCGATTAGGGAACAACCAAGAGAAGTATGATTTGCTTGCACTCATCTTATCAAATCCAGGCACAGCCCAACCAAACATCTCATGAACATCATCACCCTCTGGGATTACTGTTATTTGATGTACGTATGGAGACAAGAAGCTGTTTGTTGAAACTTTTCTTCCTGTCAACACGTTACCTGCAATAAATCTTAGATTACAATCACCCTTTACAAGGTTACCCTCTACTAGTGGCGATATTTGAGAACCAATAATTGTCTCAGTATAGCAAGGAGATGCTACCTCTGAACCTACGATTGCGATCTTACGAGTAGACGCTAAAGCTCCATTACGAAGAGATTTACCGATAAGAGATAAATCAAGAGCATTTAGTGTCCAAACTGATTCACCTTTATTAATTGGTGAAATATTATGAATCTGAACCCCTACATTACCAGCTGGGTGAGGACCATCAACAATAACAACCTCAACGCCCTTAACGTTTGCCAAAGCACTTCCACTACGAACAGCTAGATAAACCTTACCTGTAGTTAGCTTAGTTAGTGCAGTCAAACCAACCTGAAGCTCCTCAATCTCCTCTTTTTTAAGAATAGTATCGTAGCTTGGAGCCAAAGGAGCTGAATCAAACCCTGTAACAAAAATGTCTCTCGGAGTCTCGTTAGGATTTGCAATCACATCGTAAGGACGCTGTTTGATAAATGGCCAAAGACCCATCTCAAGCATAGAAGCCTTAATCTGCTCAGCCGAAGCCTTGCTTAAATCAATGCTTTCGAACTTCATCTGTTCTACGCCATCTTGGTCAGGCTTTACCTGAATATCCAACACCTTGCGACGCTCACCACGGTTAACAGCAACAACCTCACCGCTTACAAACGAAACAAACTTAATTTCTGGACAGTTTTTGTCCACCATTAGTGGCGAACCTGCTAAAACACGGTCACCCGGCTTTACCACAACCTTTGGGACTACGCCGTGAAAATCGTCTGGAGAGATCCCATAAAGAGCAGCTCTTGGTGTTTTAACGATAGTTTCAGCAGCACGACCCTTTAGCTTAATGTCTAAGCCTTTTTTGATTTTGATCATATTTGCCATATAGTTTGATAATAGAATTCGAAATAGTCCCGCAAATGTACTACTTTTTTGAGAGATGAGACAGCCTTAACAAATGAAAAAAGAGACCTTTTTATTTTTAATAAACGGAATATTACACGCATGGTTCAAGTTTAAATTATAAAACATAGCAAGATGATGCCTCATTGCAATCTTGAGGCAACATTAAAACCACAGCAAGAAGCCCTAATAATTATATATTTTAAGCTTGACTGAGCCTTCCATACGGATAAATATCTAAATATAAATAAGAGTGCAAACAATAAAAAAAGGAGTGATAATGAAAGCAATTTACACACTTGCTTTCATTATCACTCCTTTTTTATATGAGTATAACACAAATACGCCCTATATCTAGAGCCATTTAGATGTTTCAGCCATAATTATCACTCAAAGAACGAGTCCATAGTAGGCATATCTTGCTCCTCTTTATCTTGGTTCGAGCGGTGCGAACCACAAGGATCTCCATTGCCTACCTCAAACTCCTCACTCTGCGAATAACCCAAAGACTTGTCTGCATAAACCTTCTGCATAAATAGCCCATATATAGGGAGAGCCATACGTGCACCCTGCCCCTCTGCTATATTATCAAAATGTATAGAACGATCTTCCCATCCTACCCAAGTACCTGAGACAAGTGAAGGTGTGAAAGCCATAAACCAACCGTCAGAGTTGTTATTCGTAGTTCCTGTCTTACCACCGTGAGGCGAGCGAATAGAGTAACGACCTCGAAGGCTTCCTCCCGTACCCTGTTCTATTACACCCCTCAACATATGTATCATCTTATCGGCCGTATCCTCACTAAATACCTCCTCGATTGGTGGTGTAAATTTAGCGATCTCATTGCCAAATTCATCCTCAATACGAGTAACAAAGAGAGGGTCAACCCTAACTCCACGATTTGGATACGCAGTATATGCACTCACCATCTCAGAGACAGTCACCTCACATGGACCAAGACATAGAGAGACAACTGGGTCTAGTTTACTCTTAATACCAAAAGACTTCAACAGGCGCACAAACTGATAAGGCGACATACGCGACATCAACTGAGCAGATATCCAGTTATTAGATGTCGTCAATCCATATTGAAGCGTTATCATCTCCCCTATCCTGCTATTACTAGCATTTCGCGGAGCCCACACCTCACCAGTCTCAGTGACTAATCTAGGCTGTGAGTTTCTCATCTGATCGCAAGGAGTAAAACCCTCCTCCATGGCAAGAGTATATAGAAATGGTTTGATCGTCGAACCCACTTGTCTGCGCCCCACACTCACCATATCATATTGGAAATTCCTAAAATCTATACCCCCAACATAAGCTTTGATGTGACCATTTCGAGGATCCATAGACATGAATCCAGCTCTTGCAAAGTGCTTCATATATCGTATAGAGTCCATTGGGGTCATGGTTGTATCAACCATACCAGCCCAAGAGAAGAGAGTCATATCAACCTTCTTATCAAAAGCACTCCTTATTTCAGCATCTGAGGCCCCACCAAGCTTCATCACCCTATATCTTTCTGATTGGCGCATTGAGCGATTTAGTATAGACTCCACCTCACTATCAGTTACATTCTTAGAGAATGGTGCCGACTTACGCCCACGTTTCTCTTTGAAGAATGTAGGCTGAATTGTTTTGCTCATATGCTCAGTTACAGCCTCCTCGGCATAACCCTGCATCTTGGCATTTATTGTAGTGTAAATCTTCAACCCATCTGTATAGATATTGTAGTTAGATCCATCAGCCTTAACGTTCTTATTACACCATCCATATAGCGGATTCTTCTCCCACGAGATTGAGTCCTCATAAAACTGTTGACGCTGCCACGAAGCGTAATTCTTCATCACAGGCTTTTTGGCTGTCATCATAATACGCAACCTTTCTCTAAAGTAAGCTGCGATACCCTCCTTATGGTCCGCTTTATTATAGTGAAGCGTAAGAGGAATCTGTTGCAATGAGTCCCTATCAGCTCTAGTAATAAAGTCAGCCTTAGTCATCTGATCAAGCACCGTATTACGTCTGCCCGTTGTTCTCTCTGCATATCTAAGCGGGTTGAAGTAAGAAGGGTTCTTACACATACCTATCAAAGTAGCAGCCTCTTGAGTGTTAAGTTCATTTGGATTCTTACCAAAGTAAACATAAGCAGCAGACTTAATACCAACGGCATTATTCAAGAAGTCAAACTTATTGAGATACATATTAATGATCTCCTCCTTAGTATAGTGACGTTCTAACTGAACAGCTATCACCCACTCCACAGGCTTCTGCATAACACGTTGGAAGACATTGTCTGCCTGCTCCGTATAGAGAAGCTTGGCCAACTGCTGCGATATCGTGCTACCACCACCCGCACTCTTCTGTCCAAGAATACCACGCTTAATTACCGCACGCACAAGAGCAAAGGCGTCAATACCCGAGTGATCCTTAAATCTCACATCCTCGGTTGCAATTAGAGCCTTAACCAACTCTGGCGAGAGGTCATGATAGTTTACAAATATCCTATTAGCTTTACTCTGATAGTAACGCCCAAGCACCTGCATATCCGAAGAGATTATCTCTGAAGCAAACTTATCCTTTGGGTTCTCCAAGTCCTCTATTGGTGGCATATAACCAATAACACCGTGCGCTATCAAAAAGAAGACAAGCGCAACACTAGCTATCCCTACTCCAAAGATGGACCAGAAGAGGAGCTGAAAAGTTCGTTGAAAAGTACTCTTACTCATTATCTACAATTCATTTCATATTATACATCGCCACAAAAGTAACCTATTTTTTTATACAGAAGCCCCATGAGGAGCTATTTTGCACCCCACACAACTCAATACATCTATCATAAAAACACGACCAATGCTCTGGATAGTCTGCCAATAGAGAGACCCTCTCCTGCGTCACCGGGTGAGAAAACTCTAGATATCGAGCATGAAGAAACATCTCCCTCAACCCCAATCTCTCGGTGAACAACCTATTTTGCTTGCCATCACCATGCACCCTATCATTAATAATATAGTGCCGAAGGTGAGCTAGATGCTGACGAAGCTGATGCCACCTACCCGTCTTTGGTTCACACTGCAAGATAGTATAACGAGAGGTCTCATATCTCCCAAAGGCTATAGGCAGCTCAATATGTCCCAGCGGAGTAAAGAGAGAGTTCGCCTCACGCGGCTTACCCTTTTCATTCTTTACTGGATAGTCAAGATCAACCACCTCATCCACCCATCCTCTCACCAAAGAGTGATAAACCTTTACCACCTCATCCCTCTCCATTGCCTGAGCAAAAGAGGAGGCCACCTCCGAAGAGAATGCAAAAGCTATAGCCCCAGAAGTTGGACGATCCAGCCTATGGATAGGATAAAGATACTTACCCAACTGATCCCTAAGGATCTGCAACAAAAAGAGAGTCTCCTCCTCTGCTATTGCTGTTCGATGAACCAAAAGACCCGGCGGCTTATTCACCACAACTAAATGATCATCCTGAAACAATATTTCAATCATAATACTACAAATAGCATATTATATCAATCACACTTAAAAAGAATTATTCACACTAAAAAAAGCGTCCTAGTGATATGTATGCACCCACCTTTGACGTTCGATTTGAGTAATCAATCAACAGGCTAACAGGGCCCAACATTGTATTATAGGCATATTTTAATCCAACTCCATACATATGTAACCCATCGAAAAAGTCTTCACCATTGTATCCATAATTACCTATAGCTGAAAGATAGTGATTTTTCCAAAGCTCCACTCGTAGATCAAGACGAACAACCCCCAGTAGAATATCAGCTACCTCTGGACGCTGAACCCCAATAAAAGGGACCTGCTGCGCAGCATAACGACCAAGATGATCACCTCCAAAGACATTTAAATACGGGTAAGAAAGCTTACCCTCAAGAAGCAATCGACCATATATAGAGCTCTCTAATATAACCCTACGACCAAGAGAATGAGCCCATCTAAAACTAAAGGTCATGGCATGCAAAGGATCAAACTCCGTATAATCCCTAAGTTGATTTATCATCATATAACTACCCTTGAGCGAATAGCCACGTTTAGGATAGTAACTATTATCAAGAGTTTCTAGATGTGCAAGTGCGAAGAGATTCAAGAACCCTCCTGTGTTAACATCTATCTCCTCCTCATATCCAGTATATAAAAACGAATTAAACTTATAGTAATCATACTGCACGCCGAAGTTAAACTTAAAGTTCTTCAAGCTAATCTCCGACAATCTAAGGTCAACACAGTGTTGATTATACTCTGCATTAAATTGCTTATCACCCCGCTCATACAAGTTAACATCACTATAATAATAGAGATACGAGAAGCCCATCTTACCAAACATCGTCTTACCAAAGTTTGCTGTCACCTTACCGTAAGGATTACTACTTAGCCTTCCTAGTAACTCCAGACTAAAACCAGTCATTGGATTTGGCATATAGTCAACCCCAAGCAGTAGTCCCGCCATCTCCTGAGAGTCAAAGCGAACACCCATATTAAATATAGTAGCTGCTCTTGGCTTCAAGAATACAGTCAACTCCTCACCAGCGGCACCACCCAACTGAAACGAAACATCTGAGAAGGCACCCGTACCCCTTAGCTCACTCAAGCTATGAGTCAACTGAGAGATAGCCACACGCCCGCTATCAGGGAGATTCAACACCTTACTCGCTACCTTGAGGTTCTTCGGATTCAACCCCTGAATCTTCAGTTTGGACAACTCAACAGAGTCCTGATCCAGCCTATTACTAGTAGCAACAACAACACGCGGCTCAACCTTACCCAACCTACGTCGAAGCTCCAATAGTGAGTCATACTTCAATCGAGCAGCCTGCTCACCCCTATTCAACAAAATTGATATAGCATCCGAGCCAAAACTAGCCGCACTATAAGGCTCCACATCTGGCTGAAGATAGAGATCCGTCGCAGCCTTATTTCTCTCATAAGAGGGATTACCTATGATAGAGGCAAACTGATCCACAATACCAAACACCGAATTAACCTCCTGAGCTGTGCGCAGACCAGAACCCACATCCACACCAATGATAATATCCGCACCCATACTCCTTGCCACATCAACAGGGAAGTTATTAATAACCCCACCATCAATCAACACCATACTATCACGCTTTACTGGGCGAAAAGCACCAGGAAAAGACATACTAGCACGTATGGCCATAGGTAGATTACCGCTACTTTGAACAACCTCCTTACCTGTGGATATATCATAAGCCACACAACTAAATGGTGTAGGCAGAGACAAGAAGTCTATTGAACCATGAAAACCAACAGTCAACTCCGAGAGAAGATTATAAACATTCTGACCAGAGACAGCACCAGAGAGAGCCTCCTGCTTACTCTCCTTGCTCAATGGGAATGAGAGCACATATCGATCCGACTGCTCGCGACGAGAGAAAAGCTGATTACTGCGGTCAACCTTGTCACTCAACAGTGCTATCCAATCCTGCTTCCTCACGAGCGAGTCAAGCATATCCGGTGTATAACCTATCGCATAGAGCCCTCCTACGATAGCCCCCATACTTGTACCTGTAATATAATCTATAGGTATGCCAGCCTCCTCGAGCACCTTTAGCACTCCAATATGAGCCACACCTTTAGCGCCACCCCCACTCAGGACGACCCCAACCTTCTTTCGTTGAGAAGAAAGTGTTGGTGCAAAACCTATCCAAACAGCTAGCAGCAGAAATAAAATCGAACCTAGACGCTTCATAGTCTTTATTGTATAAATAAGATTGTAAGCCCCAAAGTTAATCAGTTTTCACTCATTCTAAACAATATCCTAAGATTGTAGTATCATATCTATTAATTATTTTTAGGGGCAAATCGAGTGGAGATTAGAACAAGAATTGCCATATTGTCGTTATTCTCTAAGTAAGAGCTAAACCAACTATAATAAATTAATATGGAATCCTCACTTATCGACACTACAATCACCTTTCTAAACGACTTCCTCTGGGGCTATATCATGATAGTACTCCTTCTAGGTGCAGCCCTATGGTTCACCATAAAGACCCGAGGCGTACAGGTAGCCAACTTCAAAGAGATGATACGCCTACTTACCGAGTCAAACAACTCCACAAAGAAGACAAACGGAATATCATCATTCAAAGCATTCACTATATCACTTGCCTCAAGAGTCGGCACAGGAAACCTTGCCGGTGTAGCCACAGCCATCGCTATTGGTGGCCCAGGAGCAGTATTCTGGATGTGGATCATCGCAATACTTGGAGCCTCTTCAGGCTTTATTGAAGCTACACTTGCTCAGATATTCAAACACAAAGAGGGCAAAGAGTATGTCGGAGGACCTGCATACTACATGGAGAAAGGACTAGGAAAGAGATGGATGGGACTACTATTCTCACTGATCATAACGATCACATTTGGCCTTGTCTTCAACTCAGTTCAGTCAAACACCATAGCCCTAGCCTTCAGCGACTCCTTCGACATAGCCCCAGTATGGAGCGGAGTGGCAATAACCGCACTTACAGCAATAGTTATCTTCGGTGGAGTTAGACGTATAGCAAACGTATCCGGGGTGCTTGTTCCATTTATGGCCATAGCATACATCCTCCTTGCACTTACCGTGATAATACTAAACTTCGAGAAGATCCCACAACTGATAATACTAATTGTAAAAAGCGCTATGGGATGGCAAGAAGCAGCAGCTGGAGCCGTAGGTATGGCACTAATGCAAGGAATACGCAGAGGGCTATTCTCCAACGAAGCAGGTATGGGTTCTGCTCCTAATGCCGCAGCCACTGCAGAGGTATCACACCCCGTCAAGCAGGGACTAATACAAGCCCTGGGCGTCTTTGTAGACACACTACTTATATGCAGCTGTACTGCTTTCATCGTACTACTTTCACATGAAAACTTCGATCCCTCACTAAAAGGAATACAGCTTACACAAGCCGCACTAGTAAGTGAAGTTGGCATTTTCGGCAGCTACTTCATATCAATAGCAATCCTTTTCTTCGCCTTCAGCTCAATAATTGGAAACTACTACTACGGCGAGGCAAACATCAAATTCCTAACCTCCAAGAGCGGATGGCTAAAAGGATACCGAATTGGCGTTACAGCAATGGTGATGGTAGGAGCTCTCATCAGCCTCGAAACGGTATGGAATCTAGCAGACCTGATGATGGGTATTATGGCACTTATCAACATCATAGCCATACTACAATTGGGCAAATATGCCTTCAAAGCACTCAACGACTATAGAGCACAAAAGGCAGCAGGGATAAAAGAGCCGCAGTTTCACGCCTCAACTATCAGTGAGATAGCAGATAAGATGGAGTGCTGGCACGATAAAAACTAACTTGTAAGAGGTAAAACCATATAGCAACCCCACTATCAGACTGTTGTCGATAGTGGGGTTTTCTGTTTCATTATGTCAAAACCAAACATGCCATAAAGGCCATCCTAAGAGAGAAAAAAAATTCCGATAGCATATATGACCAACCAGAGCAGTTAAACACAACACTCTAACATAGAGACGAATAACCAACACATCAACCACAAAAGCGCAAAAACAGCATAAAAAAGGCTAGGCAAAACAGCAAAGAAAGAGGATTTCAATATGATTAAAGAGTAAAAACCTGTGAGTTATCACCATTTCCCCTAAGCCTTTTGAGTCGAAAGGCTTAGGGTTTTAACCCAAAACTCAAAGACTTCTGACCCAAACACCAAACTCAACCACCCAAAACGCCAAAACTAAGCCCAAACAACCCCTCCACAAGATGGGTAGATGGTGTGAAGAACAAGAAAAAGCAAACAACAAAAAGATAGCAAATATCCAGCAATAAGAACAATTAGTCAAAAGCCAAAAGAGCAACCCCTTCTTAAATCAATTTCCATCTCCAAATTGATTAAACCGCACGCTCTTTGTGAATACAAAAAAGCCTCACAAGAGAGAGTCATTAAGAGGTGTTATTTTGATAATAACTTTTATTAGTAATTGCCAAATTATTCGTCGAATAATTGCTATTTTTACATCGAATATCTCAATTCAAAAAAAAGAAAATTATGCAACAAGAGGAAAGAACTTACCATATACCCGTATTGCTCAATGAGTGCATCGAGGGATTAGATATAACTCCTAGTGGAAACTATGTAGATGTAACCTTCGGAGGAGGTGGACACTCAAGGGAGATTGTTAAGCATCTAACTCATGAGGGACACCTCTACAGCTTCGATCAAGATGCTGATGCTGAAAAGAATAACCTAAACGATAACCGCTTTACCTTCGTAAGAAGTAACTTCAGGTATCTTCGCAACTTCATGCAGTATCACAATGTTGAGGAGATAGATGGTCTTCTTGCAGATCTAGGAGTGTCGTCTCACCACTTTGATGATGAAAATCGTGGATTCTCATTCCGTTTTGACGCCAAGCTTGATATGCGTATGAACCAACGTGCAGAGAAGAGTGCCGCTGAGATTATCAACAGCTATGACCAAGAGCGCCTAGCCGACATATTCTACCTCTACGGGGAGCTCAAGAGCTCACGCAAGATGGCTTCGCTAATCGTCAAACGCCGCGAAGAGAAACGCATAGAAACAATAGAGGATTTCATAGCCGTGATACGCCCTTGCATCAACAAAGCAAAAGAGAAACGCGAACTAGCACAAGCATTCCAGGCTTTGCGCATAGAGGTTAACGATGAGCTTTCTGCACTTCGCGAGATGCTAGAGCAGGCACAAGAACTACTCTCTGTTGGTGGCCGACTAGTAGTTATCACCTACCATTCACTCGAAGATAGATTGGTTAAGAACTTCATGAAGAGTGGCAACTTTGAGGGTAAAATTGAGAAAGACTTCTTCGGAAATGTATCTTCAAGACTTAAAGCCTTCAAGATGATCATACCAACCGAGGAGGAGATAGAGAGAAACCCTCGCGCCAGAAGTGCTAAATTGCGTATCGCTGAGAAACTAATCTAATACACCTGGGGGTATGGAGAGCAAGAGTAACAAAAACAACAAAGAGGAGTCTAAGTTCAAAGGCTTGAGCTACTACATGACTGGGGAGTTCATAGAGCAGTTTGTCTCTATGAAGTACCTCTTCGTATTCATGATGGTATTCTCTTTTGC
>JBOFEN010000105.1:0-4152 GCA_051648105.1 Bacteroidales bacterium | reverse complement strand
CGCTTAGTGCAGTGCACCCGATGAAGGTGAGGTGTGTCTGTGGTATCTGAGATATGCGATCTCTTAGAGCCGTAGCCTCAGATTGTGTGGATAGGTTTCGGATCTCGAGCATTACCAATCCATTGTAACTCACAAACCGTTCACCATTGTATTGGCTGGAGATACCGATGAGTGGAATTAGATCACGAAAGGGATTGTTAAGCCCTCGGTTGGAGAAGGCTCGGAGTCGACGCAGGTCAAGGATCTTGTGTCGTGGTACTCCGTTTTTAAGTTTGTCGATAAGTGATTCCACGGAGATGGAACCTCTGTTTTTCATTGAAGGAGAGTAAATGTTTAGTTTCATAGAATGAGATTATGGTCAAACCCTAAAGATAGTAAATCATAACCCCAAAGTCAAGTAAATGGACGAATATTTATTCTCTAAATAACAGTAGTAGTGTTGTTTAGAGTGATTAATAATAGATCTGCCCCACATCTCTATTTCTTCTTTTAGGAGAAATCACAGTAAATGATTTTGCATACCCTATAAGAAGTGAGTGTGTACTAATAAGTGTTGATATATAGTTTGCTTCAGTTTTCATTCCATCATAAAGGTAGCCTAATCTTATAGTAGACCTTTTAATAGGCAGATCAACAGTGAAAAGACCATTTAGAGCTGTGTGGTTATGGAATGACCCGAACTTAACAACTCCATGTTTATTGCCAAGTCCGAATATTTCGTAGTATGACTGTCCAAACTTGGGAGCAAAATATACACCTGCGAATGGGGTAGATACAGAAGCCCTAAGAAGTATAGGGTACTCCTTGATGTTAAACTGATATGTAGCCATTGCGCTTATCCTGAGGTTTGCCATCACTTTAGCTGTTGCAGGATTATTTCCATTACGTTGGTTATGTATAAATCCTACAACACCTTCAGCTTGCCCTCCTGTATAAAGTTTAATTCTCGTATCAATAGGTATTTTATATAGTACCCCACCTTGATATGAAAGAGTACCACCAGTAGTGGTATTGTTTTGAGCTGGATTCTCTGTTGATGCAATATTAAACTTCAGGAACTGCTGGAAACTAAAACCCTCTCCCCATTTAGGAAGTGAATAGACTCTCTCGTGTAGGATCTGGAAGCCAGCCCCCTGATAGTAGAGTGGCGAAAGATATGTATCTTGTATGGTGGCACTACCTACTCCAAACATCGTAGATGTCAAGATGCTACTGCTATTCTCTTGTGCAGAAGATATCAGCGGTAGTATAAATAGTGCAATTATTGTGATTAATTTATGTGGTCTTTTCATCATAGCTCTGGTTTTAAACTATTATCTCCATATTGGAGGAAAGAAAGCATCTTCAATATGCTCTATTGTCGTGTGGGTCCCATTTACTATTACAGATATAACGTCGAATCGAATATCAAAGGGGATATTGAATTTTTTAATATAGACATCAGCAGCAGAGATGAGGTTTCTCATCTTCTTATCATCTATGGCATCTGAAGGGTGTGCATACTCAATATCTCTTCTGCTCTTAACCTCTACAAATACTAACTCTTTATCCTTTCGAGCAATGATATCTATTTCTAGTTTCCCACATCTCCAGTTGTGCTCTTTAATTATATATCCTTTATCTATGAGATGATTGAGAGCTAATTGTTCGCCATCAATACCAAGCTGATTATGTATTGCCATAGTATTAGGATTTTATTCTTAGTAATTCTATACCTTTCTCTATTATAGGGTCATTACGCTCTATCCTATCTTGGTCAGTGAATGCTATATGAATATCAGGTTCTATTCCAAACTCTGTATGCTCGCCTTTTTCGTTTAATATAGGGGAAGCAGAGAATCTAACAGCCCACCCTATTGGTAGTTCTGAAGAGAATGGAAGGCCACTACCTCCACCGGTTCTATCTCCAATGACAGTGACATTTGGTAGTTGCCTCATTACCATAACAAAGAAGTTCGTAGCACTATAACTGTTTCTATTGCAAAGAACGACAACAGGCTTAGTCCAGTTATTACCAATATAAGGAGTAATAGTTATCTCCTTTGGAGATGAGAAGTCGTCGTGTCCTTTCCCCGTTTTATGTTGCATATAGCCTACTCTCATAGGCTCACTGAAGAATCGAGAGGCCAGAAGTTCTGCATAGCTAAGGCTACCACCCCCGTTGTGCCTTACATCAATTATTATACCTGGGCTATTTTCAAAACGTGAGAAAATAGCATTTAGACCAGAATGAGATACACCACTAGAGAAGCTAGCATATCTTATATAACCAACACTGTCCCGAAGAGTGGTGTATCTAAGTCCTCCGCTAATACTATAGCTTTTACCTAGGTATTTCTTAGTTATATCGTCATAAAAGTTCTCCGGGTACTCCTCAAACCAGTTCCAGTACCTAGCAACATCAAAAGAGGAGTAAAGGTTTACGTGTCCATCTTTGAGCTCTGAGAGCATATTTCCAAAAAGATAGAATAGTTGCTCTTTAGTATAACAGGTGTCTAGACCAGATCTATATCTCTCTTTCACCTCTCTCCAATCGATATTTTTGTATGAGAAGAAGCAGTAACGACTATCTAATGTTTCCCAAAGTACCTCAAAATTCTCCTGCTTAGAGTAGGGGTTTACCTTGTCTACACAGCTAGTTAATAGTAATATATATATTATTATGGAGCTATTTAATATGGTTTGTTTTAGCATATTGCAGTTAATTAGTATTATGTTAAACGCTCAAATTTATGGTTTTGTTTTAAGAATTAAGTATTATAGCCCAAAAGTGTTTCAACTTTTTGCTTTTATAGTTGTTGCATTTATGTTGTAGGGTCTATAATAATAGATAAAAGCAATATCCATTTTTTTGTCACAAGAACTATGCTAAAAGAGATAAATAGTTATCTTTACGGCTTGTTTAGGTATAAAAATTAAGATAAATATTTAAAATAGGAACAATATGACACAAAAGGTGCGTTACCTCTTATTTCTCCTCATTATGATAGGGGGAGCTATTACTCTATCTGCTCAGGGTAAGGCGTCGTTCACTGTCGAATTAAAGGTATTCGATAAAGCGACCAAAGAGCCTATGATAGCTACTGTATGCCAATTTAAGAATCTTGGAATTTTTGCTGTAACTGACTTGAATGGGGTTGCAGTTCTTAAGAATGTACCTAGAGGAGAGGCTATATTGGAGATTTCATCCTTAGGTTATGAGCCTTTTGTTAATAGGATGGTCATTAATAAGGATATATCAGCACAAGTACCGCTAGTGGAGACCTCATTGGCATTGAAGGAGGTTACGGTAACAGCTAGAGCTAGTGCTGCAGGAGCCTCAACGGGATCAACTATTGGTCGTCAAGCAATGGATCACCTTCAGGCAAATAGCTTGAAGGATTTGATGGAGTTACTTCCAGGGCAAATAGCTCAGAATAATGATATGACAACTGCTCAAACTATTCAGATAAGAAGTTTAGGTACTGATCCGAACAATGCTTTTGGCGCATCTGTAATTATTGATGGTGTTCCTGTATCTAACAACACGCAAGTTGGTAGTGGTGGTGCTAATGTTAGTAGTGTTTCACAGGGTATTGACTTGAGATCAATAGGTACAGATGATATTGAGTCTGTTGAGGTAATACGTGGTATTCCTTCCGCAGAGTATGGTGACCTTACCTCTGGAGCAGTTATCGTAAACTCTAAAGTAGGTCATACCCCTTGGGAGGTTAGAGCTAAGATAAATCCTACAACAATAAACTCTTCTGTATCTAAGGGTTTTCGATTTGGAGGAAAAGGAGGAAGCTTGAATACTAGTTTTAACTATGCACAAGCATGGGGTGATCCGCGTTCAAAGACTAGATCATTTGACCGTATCTCAGGATCAGTAAACTACTCGAATAGATTATCTAAGAATTTCTATACTACCTACAAGCTACGAGTAAACTCGTTGATTGATTCACAAAAAAAGGATCCAGACCAAATACAAGATGGTACTTTTTCTAGAGAGAAGGATATCTCAATAAACTTTTCTCACGACGGTAAGTGGTCTTTGAATAAGCCACTGGCTCGTACTATATCTTATGTTGTTGGTGCATCCATCGCTGAGAGGAAGTCAGAGAGAACTGCGATAGTGAGAGCTAATGGTAACCTTCCTATACTTACTGCTCA
>JBOFEN010000104.1:0-28529 GCA_051648105.1 Bacteroidales bacterium | reverse complement strand
ATATACTTGATCAAACGGCAGTAAATGCTAATCGCACTCAACTAAATATGAATGGAAGTGGATGCTCTGTGGTTATTGCTTCGATTGTATTAAACGGAGAACGTGTTTTTGTTAAGAAACTTGTGTTATAAGATATTTCGTTATCTAATTTTATCTACCTGTTGATATAGATTCTATATCAAAATTAAAGGAGAGAGATCATGCTATATGTGCTGATCTCCCTCCTTTTTTTATTTATAGACAAGAGGAAATTGTGCGATTAATTCAAAAGTAGATCAATAATAATTGATCTTAGAAGCTTTATTGACCCTTTGATAGAGATTAGTTTGATGAGTTGTTGTACTTTTAGAATCCTTTAACTTTATAGGGATGAAATATTGTTGTAACAAAGAAATATTTATGTAGATTTGCGATACTATTGTTTAGGCATAATTTGTGTGTCGATACGATGGATTGTAATACATTGTTATTCATTAAATCAATAATATATGATCAACGCTATTAGGGAGCGTATTAGTCGCCTTCGTAAATATCTCTCTTTTCATAAGTTAGATGCGTTTATTGTGCCAAGTTCAGATGCTCATATTAGTGAATATACTGCTACTCACTGGAAAGCTAGAACTTGGATCTCTGGTTTTACAGGATCTGCAGGATCTGCGGCAGTAACTCTTACTCGTGCAGGCTTATGGACTGATTCTCGCTATTTTATTCAAGCAGAGAATGAGCTTCAAGAGACATCTGTTGAGTTGTTTAGAGTAGGTCTGCCAGAGACTCCAGATATGTTGGAGTTTCTATGTTCAGAGCTTTCAGAAGGAGCCACTGTGGGTCTTGATGGTAGCGTTTTTACTGTTAATGAAGTTCGTAGAATTAGAACATTATTATCCAAAAAGGGTATTAACTTAGTAACAGAGCTAGATCCATTCTCAGAGATTTGGACTGATAGACCATCTTTGCCAAATGATCCTATCTTTGAGCTTCCAGACATTTTTGCAGGTGAAACTTCATCATCGAAGATTGATAAAATAATCTCTATATTAAACAAGGAGGGAGCAAACTGTACTATTTTGACAGCTTTAGATGAGATAGCTTGGACTTTTAATATACGTGGTACTGATGTCGAATGTAATCCAGTTGCTGTATCTTATGCATTTATCTCTCAAGAGGAGAGTATCCTATTTATAGAGCTTGATAAGTTGACAGAGGAGCTCAGGGAAACCCTTCATGCACAGAATATTAGTTTTGCAGATTATCATAAGTTTAGCAGTTATCTGTCTAAGCTAGAAAGTAAATCAACTCTTCATGTTGACCCAAATAAGGCTAACTTTGCAATTTACGAATCAATATCACTAGAGTGTAAGATTGTCGAATCAACATCTCCTGTAACTCTTCTTAAGAGCAAGAAGAATGAGGTTGAGATTAATGGTTTTAGAAATGCTTTGATTAAAGATGGAGTAGCTCTTACGAAGTTCTTCATCTGGCTTGATAAAAGTATTGATAGTGGAAAGTTAACAGAGTTCTCTATTGGTAAGAAGCTACTGGAGTTTAGAGAGGAACAGGAGCTATTTTTCGGAGAGAGCTTTGCAACTATAGCTGGATATGCTTCAAATGGGGCTATAGTTCATTATAGTGCAAACGAGAATAGTGCAAAGACATTATCTCGCAATAGCTTCCTATTATTAGATTCAGGTGGCCAGTATTTTGATGGAACCACAGATATTACTCGTACAGTATCCTTAGGAACCCTTTCTGACCAACAAAAGATTGATTATACTCTAGTACTCAAGGGACATATTAATATTGCTACTTGTCGTTTTCCAGAAGGAACTAGAGGTTCTCAGATAGATATTCTTGCGCGTAAAGCTATGTGGGATAGAGGTATGAACTATGGACATGGGACAGGTCATGGTATTGGTCATTTCCTTAATGTACACGAAGGTCCACAAAGTATTCGTATGGATGAGAATCCTACGAAACTAGTTCCAGGCATGGTGTTGTCAAATGAGCCTGGTCTCTACAGAGCAGGAGAGTATGGAATTCGCATAGAGAACTTGATCTTGGTAAAAGAAGAGGAGGAAACCTCTTTTGGTAGATTCTTTGGCTTTGAGACATTGACTCTATTCCCTATTGATACAAATGCAATTGACCTATCAATACTTAATAAAGACGAGATTGATTGGCTAAATGATTACCATCATATGGTTTTCCATAAGTTGCTACCACATCTAGATTCAAATGAAGTGGCATGGCTTAAGGAGAAGACTCAAGCTATAAAGGGATAATAAATAATATTTAATGAGCTACAAGCTACAACCAACTTCGATACTGTTTTTGATTGGTAGCTTGTAGCTCATTTGTTAATTTGTACATATATTATGGCAATAATAAGATCCGTTAGAGGTTTCACTCCACAGTTTGGAGATAACTGTTTTTTGGCAGAAAATGCGGCAATAATTGGTGATGTTATTATGGGGCAGGATTGCTCTATATGGTATTCAGCTGTTCTTAGAGGTGATGTAAATTCAATTAGAATTGGAGATCGTGTAAATATTCAAGATGGAAGTGTATTGCATACTCTTTATCAGAAGTCTACAATAATAATAGAGGATTGTGTTTCTGTAGGACACAATGTGACTATACATGGAGCAACAATAAAGAAAGGAGCTCTTATTGGCATGGGGTCTGTTGTTCTAGATAATGCCGTTGTTGGTGAGGGAGCTATTGTTGCAGCTGGGTCTGTTGTTACTTCAGGAACTATAGTTGAACCAGGAGCAATTTATGCTGGGATACCAGCAAAGTTTGTTAAACGTGTAGATCCAGAACAATCTAAGGAGATTAATGAAAAGATCGCAAATAACTACTTGATGTATGCTTCGTGGTATAAAGAGTAGTCCATCTAGTACTTTAATATTGCTATTAATAATACAGTGTATTATTAATATATGGCAAGCTGGTCATACTCAGCTTCATTTTGACGAGGCATACTATTGGGCTTTTTCAAGAATCTTGGATCTTGGATATTTTGATCATCCTCCAATGATAGCTTTCTTGATTCGCTTAGGTTCTTATATTAATGAATCGGAATTAGGTGTCCGATTTTTTGTAACCATCTTACAACCAATATCTTTTTGGTTGCTTTGGACAATAATACGTAGGGATCATTATGGCAGTCAGCAAGCTATTACATATTTCTTGCTGACTTTATCTCTACCTTTGCTTCAAATGGTTGGCTTTATTGCAACTCCGGATGCTCCACTTCTGTTCTTTACAACAATATTTTTAGTAACATTGAAGAGGTTTCTAAGCAATAATTCTTTATTGTGGACCTTTGCTGTGGGAGTCTCGATGGCTCTCTTAGCATATACTAAGTATCATGGTGCTCTTATTGTCATTTTTGCTCTTATAGCAAACCCATCATTACTTAAGAGACCTCAATCATGGTTGGCAGCAGCTATAGCGGGTTTACTTATCCTACCACATCTTTCGTGGCAACTAGATAACGACTTCGTATCATTTAAATATCATTTGTCTGATAGAAATAGAAGTTTTAAGCCAAGTTATTTAATGGAGTATATTGCAAATGTTTTTGCTTGTCTTAATCCATTATTGGTACCGCTTCTTTTTTTTAAGAGAGATAGTATTATCAGAGAGAGTTCAATTGATAGAACTATAAGGGTTATAGGGGTTGGCTTTCTTATCTTCTTTGCTTTTTCTGCATTTAGAGGGCATGTTCAGCCACAGTGGATTATTCCCGCTAGTTTCTGGGTTATAAACTCAATATTACAAAGGTCATTTAATTCAGAGAGGATAAATAGGTATATTGTACGGGCCTGTATTGTATCATTTGCATTAATGATAGTAGTGAGAATTTGGCTTGTTTATTCGCCATTTGGATACGTAATACCTGGTTTTGGACATAAAGCTGATAGGGCTATGATCGACTCTTTGGCAAATGGTAGACCAGTCGTAATAAACAGCTCCTATTCTAGGGCTGCTTTGTATAGTTTTTATCAGAGAAAACAATCGAATAGCCAACAGTCAATAACCCATAGAAGTTCTCAATACCAGTTGTGGGATATAGATAAGGCATGGTATGGCAAGAGAGTGCTTATCGAGTCTAATCAGGCTGATAGTTCTATTATTCTACCGAGTGGAAGAGTGTTTAAATATACAGGGACTGACTTTTATATCCCAACCCATAAGGTAACTGTAAATTGGAGCAACTCAATAAAAGAGATACCTTCCAATCAAAAAGCTATATGGAATCTAAGGATATCTAATCCTTACAGTTTTCCATTACACCTAGCTGATGCTAAGGAGTCTAGGGTTCAGTTGAAAATGGTGGTTATGAGTGGTCGTGATATTGTTCTTGAGCACGTCATGAGTAGTAGCTCTTTAGATGTGCAACCAAGAAAGAGCGTGTCAGCTCAGTTTGAAGTTGGTCCATTTAATATACCCAAAGGGGAGTACAAGGTAGGATTTGTAATAGAGTCTTATCCAATGTGTTTTTGGTGGGCTAACTCAGAAACATATGAAATATTAATTATTTAACAAGAGAGTAGCCTATTAACTATTAATAGGCTACTTTGCTATCTTAACTATGATATATCAACTTATCAAATTTGCTTTTGTTGGAGCCTCAGGTGTCATTGTTGATTTTCTTTCAACATGGATTATACGTGAGAAGATAAAGCTAAACTCCTATATAGCTAACTCAATAGGTTTCTGTTTTGCAGCTACAAGTAATTATGTTTTAAATAGAGTTTGGACGTTTGCGAGCGATAATCCAGATGTTCAAGGTGAGTATATTAAGTTTATGATTATCTCAATATTAGGGCTTGCAATTAATAACAGTGTGATATTCGCTTTATCAAAGCCTTGGGCAGATAGGATTCTTCCATCTTCAACACTAAGATTCTATATCTCTAAACTTTTTGCAACAGGGGTTGTTACATTTTGGAACTTCTTTATGAACTACTTCTTTACATTTGCAAATTAAAAAAACCTAATATCTATGATACATATTAAGGAGACAGATTCAACTAATAAAGAGATACAAAAGCTTAATTCAAAAGGAAAGCTACAAGAGGGTAGTGTGTTGTGGTGTGATATTCAAACAAATGGTAGAGGACAACAAGGTAATAGTTGGGAGTCAGAGCCATACAAGAATTTAACATTCAGTATATTACTATATCCTGAATTCCTATCACTAACGGAACATTTCCTATTATCTGAAATGATTGCCCTGTCAATTGTTGAGGAATTAGAGCAATATTCGGATGGGTTTTCTGTGAAATGGCCAAATGATATCTATTGGAATGATAATAAAATAGCTGGGATTCTAATTGAAAATGATCTTATAGATGGTACAATTCAATCTTCAATAATTGGAGTTGGGTTAAATTTAAATCAAAAAGATTTTATCAGTAATGCTCCAAATCCGATTTCCTTAACGCGAATTACAGGTGAAACATATGATAGAGAAGAGTTCCTAAAGATGTTAATGTCTAGGGTATATCGTTATTATTTAAGTTTAATAAGCGAAGGTGGTGTAGAGCTCTCTTCAAAATATTTTAGCAAACTATATAGATCTACAGGCTATCATAAATATAGAGACCTACAAGGAGTAGAGTTTAGTGCTGAGATCGTTGAGGTTAAGCCCTCTGGGCATATTGTTTTAAGAGACTCAAATAATGATAAGAGAAGCTTCTTGTTTAAGGAGGTAGAGTTTATTATTACTGATAAGCCTTAAGTTTACTTAGGGCCTTTTGGTTCTTTGTTCTAATAGTGTCTATCTCTTTTAACTTATCCCTAAGATAAGATGTACTCTGTAAGCTATTTGCTTTATAAAGATATTTCTCAGCAGGAGTCATATATTTACTTAGTATTATATCTACTTGAGTTTCATATTCAAGAGTACTAACCCTTTTTTGATTACTCTCACTGTATTTGCTATTTAATAGCTCTAATTTATTTTCACCGTCTAGTAAATAGATATTTCCTAATAAGATATTTGCATCTAAGTCGTCTGGAGAAGAGCTAATAACCCTTTTGGCAAGATCTATAGCATTATTACTATTACCTCTAAAGTGTTCAAAATTTGCCATTATTTTTAGTAGGCTATTATCTAAAGGATATTCATCGAGTAGGTCTTTAAGTACTCTGCTTACATCATCATATCTGCTCTGTTTCATATACTGTGATATGACAAACTTTTTCATCTGTTCAGAGAAGCTGAAATCCTTGTCGCTAATAAAGAATAGAGTGCTCTCTAGCAGAGAATCCATATTTGCAAAATTCAATGCCTCGTAAATACACTTAGATAGTTCAACACTATATTGAGTATCTTCTTGGAATTTTCTTACAAAGAAAAATAGTAAAGAACTCTCTTTTAATTGAGCTGCTGATATGATAGCCCGTGCATACTGCTCAGTTGAGCTCAATGGTTGTCCCATTTTTAGTATGCTTTCATAGCCAGAGGCTGCCACAGACCAATTTTTTTCCATAAATCTGCGATAAGATATTGCCTCAGAGGTAATCTCTGAGGTTGCATCAAAGTGTAATGCAAAAAGCAATCCAAGTGCAATAATATATCGTTTTAGCCCTAGCATAGTAATATCATTTAATAGGTAAGAACAATATTGATGTGAATTAGTTTTTCATTTCCCATTAATTATTCAAAGGATTCATCTTCGTTAACCCTCTTTTCACTATAGCAGCTATTCTATTTAGCTAAATTTTCTTATCTTCAACCCCTATATTAAAACAAACACTATAAACTATTAAACTAAATTTATGAGTCACGACAAGAAAGAGGTAAATGGGTTACCTGAGAACGCTTTTCGCGAGCTTAATCCAGGGGAGAAGTATACCCCAATTTTAGATCCAAATAAGCCAACGGGCGAAGTTACAATGTGGTCAGTTACGTGGGGTGTAGTAATGGCTGTTCTATTCTCTGCTGCTGCAGCTTACCTTGGTCTTAAGGTGGGGCAAGTTTTTGAAGCTGCTATTCCTATTGCAATTATTGCTGTTGGTCTATCGGGTGCTGCAAAAAGGAAGAATGCTCTAGCTGAGAATGTTATTATTCAATCTATAGGTGCTTGTTCTGGAGTTATTGTTGCAGGTTCAATTTTCACTCTGCCAGCTCTGTATATTCTTCAGGCAAAGTATCCTGAGCTTACAGTGAATTTCATGGAAGTATTCATCAGTTCACTCTTAGGTGGGGTATTGGGTATCCTATTTCTTATTCCATTCAGAAAGTATTTTGTCTCGGATATGCACGGGAAATATCCATTTCCAGAAGCAACAGCAACCACACAGGTCTTGATGTCTGGTAATAAGGGTGGAAGCCAAGCTAAACCACTTGTTATTGCGGGACTTATAGGTGGTCTTTATGACTTTATTGTTGCAACCTTTGGGGCATGGAGTGAGGAATTGACCTCAAGAGCACTACCTTTCGGTGAGCTAGTAGCAGATAAGGCAAAGGCTGTTTTTAAGATAAATACAGGAGCTGCAGTTTTGGGCCTTGGATATATCATTGGTCTTAAGTATGCAATAATCATAACTGCGGGTTCAATTTTCGTTTGGTTTATTATTATTCCAGCATTAGGGCTTATTTTTGGAGATACAGTTCTTACTTTAGGTAATGCCGGAATTACAGAAACAGTTGCCGCAATGTCTCCAGAAAGATTGTTTACTACTTATGCTAGACATATTGGTATTGGAGGTATCGCAATGGCAGGGGTTATTGGCATTATTCGTTCATGGGGTATTATTAAAGGTGCTGCTGGTCTAGCGGCTAAGGAGCTATCTGGTAAAAGTGCAGCAGCACTCGAAGGTGCAGTTCGTACTCAGAAAGATCTGTCTATGAAGGTGATTGCTATAGGTAGCTTTATTACCTTAGCACTAATACTATTATTCTTCTGGTTGGGAGTAATACACAATTTGCCTCAAGCTATTGTGGCATTTATTGTGGTTGCGGTTATTGCCTTTTTGTTTACTACTGTTGCAGCTAATGCTATTGCCATTGTTGGTTCAAACCCTGTTTCTGGGATGACTTTAATGACTCTAATATTAGCATCTGTAATACTTGTTGCGATTGGATTGAAAGGTACAGCTGGAATGTTAGCAGCACTTCTTATTGGTGGGGTAGTTTGTACAGCACTGTCAATGGCAGGTGGATTTATTACTGACTTGAAGATTGGATACTGGATAGGAACCACACCAGCAAATCAGCAGACATGGAAGTTCTTAGGTACTCTTGTATCTGCCGCTACGGTTGGAGGTGTTATCTTGATTCTTAATAAAACATATGGGTTTACTAGTGGTGAGCTAGCTGCACCTCAAGCTAATGCAATGGCTGCTGTTATTGAACCCTTGATGTCAGGGCAAGGAGCGCCATGGGCTTTGTATGCTATTGGTGCTGTTTTAGCAGTGGTGTTAACATTCTTTAATGTGCCAGCTCTGCCATTTGCATTAGGTATGTTTATACCACTTGCTTTAAATACACCGCTTGTTGTTGGTGGACTTATCTCTTGGTATGTAGGAAGTAGATCAAAAGATAGTGAACTGAATACAGCTAGAGTTGAGCTAGGAACACTTCTTTCTTCTGGATTTATAGCAGGGGGAGCTCTTTTAGGCGTTGTTAGTGCAATATTGAGATTTGTTGGTCTTGAACTATCATTCTCTAGTGAATGGATCGATTCTATTGCGGCTCAAGGATTAGGTCTAGTTATGTACATTGGCCTTATTGTATATCTAATCGTTGCTAGCTTAAGAGCTAAGAAGTAATTGGTTATATTCGTATATAGATAATATAAGATAAAAAACGTTGCTACTCTCATAATTGATGAGGTGGCAACGTTTTTTTATTATCTTGCACCCCGTTATCCCTAAAATAGAGCGAGGGATTAAACCAACGATATAGATTTTTGTTCTAATGTTAGATGGGTAGGATTGTAGAAACACACTACTTTCTGAAGTCGTGCCATGGGACGAACTTTTATTATTACTACAGTTGTTATACTCTTTATACAACAAGAGCTTTATGCGCCTACGATTAGGAAAGAGCTTCTATATGACAAATATACAATAGCAGATAGTTATATCTATAATAAGGAGCAACGATCGATTCACTGGAATAAGATTGATTCATTGCTTGAAATGGCAAATACTTTTGAGCGCCGTAATTTTATATTTGGTACACTTGTGAACTATAAGAATAGGAATGGGGTTGCTCCAGTTGCACGAGATGCAAAACATGATAAATTTAATAATCTTCGCGATAGTTATGGGATGCTTAGATATCAATCGATTCCTTTGTATGATGAAGATGACCTAACTACCCCAGAGCGCTACGCACGAGATGGTACGTTTGTCGCAATTCTAAGTTCTGATACTGCACAATTCGTTAAGGTTGAATTGCCAACCATTGACGGTGTTTGTTATGTGCCGAGGAGTTATTTATATAAGATTGGGCCAGTAACATTTAGAAAGGCAATTTTTATTGATAGAAAACAGCAACACATTATTACTTTAGAGCAGGGCAATGGCGAGTGGTTAGTCCGGAGTCAGAATCCAGCAACAACGGGTCAAGATAGACCACCCTATAAATCAGCTACACCTCTTGGGGTTTTTGTAGTTCAGGATAAGCTTCAGAGAATGCTATACCACAGAGATGGGACAACGCAAATCGAAGGTTTTGCTCCTTTTGCTTGTCGTTTTACTGGGGGAGCATATGTGCATGGTTTTCCAGTTAATAACCCAAAGGGCGAAGTTATTGAATATAGTCCTTCATTAGGTACTACCCCGCGTTCGCATATGTGTGTGCGTAATGCAACCTCTCATGCTCAATTTATCTATAATTGGGTTGATAAGTATCAAGCACTTGTGTTTGTCTATGAGTAAAAAATCAAATAATAAATAATTAAGAAGCCACGACAACGAGCTTTGACCTAAACCGTTTTATATGCTTAAAAGAGTTCTATTATTAATAATTACTTCAGTAATAACCCTAATTCTTTTTAATTCCTTCAAAGCAAATGCAAACTCACTTATTTGCGTTGAAAATGTGACCACCGAAGCAGAAAGTGATAGTATCATAAGCTCTAATTCTCATCCTGAGGAGGTGCTAGAGGCTAGCAATATGACTCTTTACAAAAAAATGAGTTTAGAGCAGATGATAGACTTTCAAACCTTTGACAGCGCAGTCAGAGGATATAAAACAATAGGGTCAAAAAAGAGAGAACTGTTAACTATTATCGATTTTAGAAGACCATCTACCCAAGAGAGACTTTATGTGTTGGATATGAATAAGCAACAGTTATTGTTTGTATCTCACGTGTCTCATGGTCGTAATAGTGGAGACAACTATGCAACTTCCTTCTCTAACAAGCCAGGCTCATACCAGAGTTCTCTTGGTTTTTACCAAACAGAGAATACCTATCAAGGTAGGAATGGATACTCACTTGTTCTAAATGGGCTAGAGAAAGGCATAAATGATAGAGCAAAAGAGAGAGCAATAGTTATTCATGGTGCTCCATATTCAAATCCTTCTGTGATTAACTCATTAGGTAGGTTAGGGAGAAGCCAGGGTTGTCCAGCATTACCTCAGGCGGTAAGCAAGAAAATTATTGATGCCATCAAGGGTGGATCGATACTATACATTCATGCTGAGAATAACAATTATCTTACAGCTAGTCCAATACTTACTAATGTAGAGCATATGAGAGGATGAAATATCCACAATGGTATAGTTTATTGAGTGGTCTCGGTTGCTTTATAGAGCTACTGAGACTACTTTTTTACTACATTTGCTATTGTAATAATACTAATCTAAATGAACGATAAAGATATAAAAGTTGAGCTAGACGCGCTAGCAATTCAACACAATACACCCGAGCTTTTTTATAGAGATCCTATAGCGTTACCTAAGAGATATCGTACTCTTCAAGACATTGAGATCTCAGCCTTGATTACTAGTGTCATCTCATGGGGGAAAAGGGATATGATCTTTGCTAATGCGAATAAGATAGACAAAATGATGGGTTCCTCTCCATATGAATTTATTATGAGTAGGGATTGGGAGAGTCTTGAAGGCTCAAGGGTTAATATACATAGGACATTCTTCGAGTCAGATCTATTTATTATTTGTTCTGCCTTACACTATTATTATTTAAATAACCAGAGCTTAGAGGATCTATTTCTGGATGGTATAACTCAGGGTATTGATAAGCTATCAGAGATGATAGGCTCAAAACATATATCATCAACACGAAGAGGTGGGCCAGCAAAACGAACAAATATGATGTTGAGATGGCTGGTTAGAAATGATGGGATTGTTGATATAGGTGTGTGGAAAAGGGTGTCACCCTCTCAGCTTATTATTCCTCTAGATACTCATGTCTCAAAGAGGGCTCGCCAATATTGGTCGGACCTTCCAAAAACCGATAGGCTAGCAACAGCACTTAAGATTACAGAAAAGCTTAGAGAGTTATCTCCGGAAGACCCCTGTAAGTATGATTTTGCTCTATTTGGTGAGGGTTTTCAAAATGGGGCTGCTAAATAAAATACAGCTAGTAAACAAAATATATTATATCTGCGTTTAAGTCTTAGATATAGATACTATTAACTGTAAAAAAGATTTAAGCTATGACTCCACACGAAATCCCATCGTCACACATCAAGGAAGGTAAAACAGATCATCTTGACTATACCTTAGAGATAACATGTCCAGTGTGTAATCATAGACTCGTATATGTCGCATTCCCAAGTCATAATTTTGAGTTTGAGAATGAGGAGCCTATTGAGACTATAGAGGCATGCCCTCATACTATCTATCTTTTTGACAATATGCCTTGGTCATGGATTAAGTTTGCACCAGAAAGAAAAAGAGATTTAATTGATGAGTTGATATCTCTTAAGCCTGAACTTAAGGATGAATTGCAAAAGAAGTATGAGTTCCCATTAGACTATTCAAAGGTAGATATAGATTCATTCATTCAATATAGACCTCGAAGTGCAAGAATGCTTGCTAAAAGCTTTTCACAAAAAGACACTGAAAAGAGGGTATGGTTTGCAGACATACATCGTCCTGCTGGATCTGTAGGCTGTTGTAGCGTTGATATGCACTACTCAATTGTTATCGAAGAGTAGTAAAAGGAGCTTAACGAAGTGTATAATATTCGGATATTCGAAAGCTTACACTATCTTTGTCAATCAATCACACATAAAATTTAAAGATGATAAACGAAGAGTTAGAGAAGGTATTTAGTGAAGGTATTGTCTTTCGTGGGGCAAAGAATCCTCGAGTAGAGACAAAAAATGTTAAGTCCAAAGCTAAGAAGTCGACATATGTTAAGGGGCTTCATGGTTCTGGTTCGGCTAAACAAAAGGCTAAATACAAGGCTCGTAGACAAGCTAAGAGTGCGAGGTAAATGATTTGGTTGCCAAGATTTAGTTGGTTTAAAAAGATTAAATAGTAGTCGTCCCGCTTGTGCTACTCAAATATTGTAGTACTTTTGTATCACAAACATCGCGGGATGGAGCAGTGGTAGCTCGTTGGGCTCATAACCCAAAGGTCATCGGTTCGAGTCCGGTTCCCGCAACAAAGTACCTCAAAGCGCAAGGAGTCTCTTCTTGCGCTTTTTTTCTGTAATCTTTTAGCCCTACAGATTGTTTTAAACAGAGGTAATAATAGATAGATAAACAATAGACTAACAATATAGCTATGGAAATTCGCCTAAATAAGCTTATTAGTGATTCGGGACTATGCTCTCGACGAGAAGCGGACAAATGGATTGAGCTAGGACGTGTATTCGTCAATGGAAAGCGTCCAGAGGTAGGGTGTAAAGTAGG
Source organism: Bacteroidales bacterium (assembly GCA_051648105.1). Taxonomy (GTDB): domain Bacteria; phylum Bacteroidota; class Bacteroidia; order Bacteroidales; family UBA7332; genus UBA7332. Next base: position 15,677 of record JBOFEN010000104.1, on the reverse strand, counting down.
CCCTAAAGATAAAGTTCGTGTAGATGGACAGCTGCTCCCAGAGAGAGAGGAGTCAGTATATATAGTGCTAAATAAACCAGCAGGTATTACATGTACTACTGATACATCAGAGAGGGATAATGTAATCGACTTTGTAAACTACCCATCTCGTATATTTAACGTTGGTCGTTTAGATAAGCCTTCTGAAGGACTTCTTATTCTTACGAATGAGGGTGGTATTGTAAATAAGATTCTACGTGCCGCTAATGATCATGAGAAAGAGTATGAGGTAATGGTTGACAAGCCAATTACGAAGGAATTCTTGACAAAGATGGCCAGTGGTGTGCCTATTCTTGGTACAGTCACTAAGAAATGTAAGGTAGAACAGCTTACAGATAATCGATTTAGGTTAATCTTGACTCAGGGGCTTAATCGACAGATTCGTCGTATGACTGAGGCTCTTGGATATAACGTTTTGGCCCTTAAGCGTACTCGTGTGATGAATATTACACTAGATAAACTGCCAGTTGGTCAGTGGAGGTTTCTAACTGAGCGTGAAGCAGAGGTTATGCTAGGTATGCTTGAGGAGTCAGATGGTACAGCTAAGGCATCTAAGGGAGCTGGAGCAGGTAAGATGAGGCCAAAGCCAGGAGCTAGAAACTTTTCAAAAGGTGGAGACTCTCACGCGAGTTCATACTCTCCTAGAGGAGGTAAGTCTCCTAAGCAAGGAGGAGAAGAGTCAGCCTCAGGCCATTCAACCTTACAGTTTAAAGGCGATAAGGGTAACTACCATAAAGGGAGAGCTGCAGGATCTAGGGCTCTAGGTAATAAGCCGCTAGCAAAACCAGGCGTAAATCCACTTGGACGTTCTGCTGATGGACCATCTTCATCTGCTGGTAGAGCTGCTGCAAGTAATAACCCTAAGGCAGCTGCTTTAAGAGGTAAGGAAAAAGGTCGTAGTACCGATAGAGCTAGTAATAAGGGTAGTCGTGGTGCTGCTAGGTCTAAGGGAAGACGTTGATAGTGTTTATAACTATTTTGCAAATGCATAATTAGTCAAATATTATAATAAAAAGGAAGTCTCATATATTTTTTTTAATATATGAGACTTCCTTTTTGCATTCTTACGCCTATATTTGCTGATGGTATATTTGCTCGATTGAGGATAATCTCCTGATTGTTCGGCTTATATTATGGTTTGCTTCGTTTGATACTGCATATATGTGATGATTATTATGCTATATTCTTTCATCATTACTATTAAACTATCAAGCAGAAAAACAGTCTTACTAACTAAATGATCAATTATTAATAGATAAAAGAAATCTCATATTATGCTTAGAAGAAGTTTGCTCTTGGCTATGCTAGTTGCTTTTGCTGTACTAGTTCAAGCGGGAAGTATCAAGGGGACAGTTGTTGATGGGGCTACTCGAGCTCCACTAGATTTTGTAAATATTGCTCTCTATCATGGGGATAATAATAAACTACAGCAAGGTGTTGTAACAGATTCTGATGGAGGCTTTACTTTTGATGGGCTCTCTAATGGTAACTATAGAATTGAAATATCATTCATAGGTTATAGTTCGCTTGATTTGCCAATAGTGCTTACAGTACAAAAGCCTGATGTTAATTTGGGGAGTCTTGCATTAAGGGAGGAGTCAAAGACTCTTAGCGAGGTACAAGTTACTGGGCAAAAAGGGCAGATGAAGTTAGAGATAGATAAGCGTGTCTTTAATGTTGACCAAAGTATTGCTACGGCTGGAGCAGGGGCATCAGATATTCTTCGCAATATTCCATCTGTTAATGTTGATGCAGAAGGAAATGTAGCTCTTAGAAATAACTCTAGTGTTGAGATTTGGATAAACGGAAGACCTTCTGGTCTTGATGAGGATAATAGAGCGCAGGTTCTACAGCAGATGCCAGCGGAGAGTATTGATAGAATCGAGGTTATTACTAATCCATCATCTCGTTATAGTCCTGAGGGATCGGCAGGTATTATTAATATCATATTAAAGAAAGATAGAAAGGCTGGATATTATGGAAGTGTAGCCGTTGGTGCAGACACTTTTGGGGGCTATAATGCTAGTGGTAATATTAATTATAGTTCTACAAAGTGGGATGCCAATGCAATGCTCGGTTTTCGTAGTATGAAGTTTCGTTCGAAAGGTGAGAGTGAACGTGAAACAGAAGTTGATGGAGGGACACAGATTCTCAATAGTGTTAATAGCTCTAGGATGTCACCAATAGGACTGTTTTTCAGAGGGGGGGCTACTTATCATATGACGAATAAGGATCATTTAGGTATGACCTTGATGATAATGAATGGAGACCATAGTAATAAGTCTGACTATACATATACGGGAACAAGGGAGTTTAGTCGTAACAACACAGGGGATGGTTATCGCCGTATGATGGATATTGGTCTAAACTACCAAAGAGAGATTGGTAAAGATCATGATCTTATGGCTTCAATATCGGTAAATGGGGGTAGATCTGCAGAGGATATTATTTATGATCAATTTACACCAACTTCAGAGTCGCACTTTTATCAGAGTCAAACATCAACAACAGAGAGAGCAAACTTGCAGTTTCAAGTTGACTACTCTAAGAAGTTTTCAGACTTTGTGAAGATTGAGACTGGGCTTAAAGGGGAACATAAAGTAAGAAATAGTCTCTCTGAAGGGTTTGATGGTAGTGATAGGAATAACATAAATAACTATGTAAATTCTCTCTATAACGACTATGATAATACTGAGGCTATTGATGCCCTATATCTGAATGTTGCTGGTAGATATAAGAGTTTTGGGTATCAAGCTGGTCTGCGTGGTGAGTATACTTTGATGGATGCTACAAACCTTTTCAAGGATGAGAGTGGTGTTGTGTCTGATCCATTCAAGAGAAACTACTTTGATCTTTTTCCTACACTATTTCTTTCGTATGAGCTGCCAAAGGGAAATGAGCTTCAATTTAATATAACTCGTCGTATTAACAGACCGCGCGGCCGTATGTTAAGTAGCTATCGCAATGTATCTGACTCGACAAATATTTCTGTTGGTAACCCAAATCTCCAGCCAGAGTATACGACTGCTTTTGAGTTGAACTATCTAAAGAACTGGGATAATCATACACTGACTTCATCTTTATACTATAGATCTACGAATGATGGTAGACAAAATATTACTTATGTTGAAGATGGTACAATGTACTCTACGTGGGATAACATCTCAAACATGCGAAATTACGGTCTTGAGATAGTTGCTAAGAATAGACTATTTAAGATGTTAGATCTTACGACAACTCTTAATATGTTTTACAATCAAACAGATGGCTTTACGTATAAAGGAACGACATACAAATCTACAGATGATTTTTCTTGGAATGCTCAGATGATTGCCAATTTGATCTTGCCTGCTGGTTTTATGTTTCAGGTTACAGGTCGTTATGATTCAGAGCGTAGAGCACCACAGAGTGTTACAGATGCAATGTACTCTGTAGACCTTGGTTTACGTAAATCTTTCTTAAATCGAAAATTGAATGTATCTTTGGCTGCCCGAGATATTTTTGAGTCAAGAACAATGAACACAACAACTTGGGGTAATAATTTCAATGAACGTTCAGAGAGGCTATTTGGCGGACGTCTATTATCATTAACACTAACTTACAATTTTGGCAACACTGGTGCGCAACGTACTAAGAAAAGACCAAATGGTGATAATGATATGGATATGATGAACGGTGATTACTAACCAATCCTATATGATAACAATAAAAGCACTATCTAGCAATAAGGAACTACGAGCATTTGTACAATTTAAGATTGATCTTTATGCAGACAATCCTTATGCAGTACCACCTCTATTTACAGATGAGTTAAACACCCTTACACCCACTAAGAATCCAGCATCAGAGTTTTGTAGTTCTCAGTGCTTCCTGGCTTTTAAAGATGGCGAGATCGTTGGAAGAATATGCGCGATTATTAATGAGCGCTCGAATGAGGCTATGAATAAGAAACAAGTCAGATTTGGATTCATAGACTTTATTGATGATAGGGAGGTCTCAAAGGCTCTTATAAATGCAGTAGAAGAGTGGGGGAGGGAGAGAGGTATGGATACTATTCATGGGCCTTTAGGTTTTACCGATATGGATCAAGAGGGTATGCTGATTGAAGGATTTGATCAGTTAGGTACTATGGCAACACTCTATAATCACCCATACTATCCACAGCATATAGAAGAGATGGGTTTTACAAAAGATGTTGACTGGAAAGAGTTTAAGATCTATATTCCAGATAGTGTGCCAGAGAAGTATTCACGTGTTGCTGAAATTGTAAAGAGAAAATACAATCTTAGAGTTCTTAAGTTTACTAGTGCTTCGCAAGTAGTAAAACAGGGATGGGGTAAGAAGCTATTTGAGCTTGTAAATGCATCTTATAAAGATCTGTATGGATTTACCTCTTTAACACAGAGGCAAATAGATCACTACATAAAGATGTATGTCCCTATATTGAGAATGGATATGCTTACTCTTATCGTTGATGAACATGATGAGTTGATATGTTTTGGAGTAGCTCTACCTTCTCTATCAAAGGCTCTACAGAAGTCAAAAGGTAAACTTTTTCCATTTGGATTCATACACTTCTTGAAAGCTCTTAAGGGTAAACCTGAGGTTGTCGACTTGATGCTTCTTGCAGCAAGGCCAGATTACCAAAATAAGGGAGTTACTGCGCTTCTTTTTGCTGATCTTATTGAATCATTCAAAGCAGCGGGTACTATTTATGCTGAGAGTAATCCAGAGCTTGAGAGTAATGAAAGAGTCCAAGCTCAATGGGATGCCTTTCATACTGAACATCACAAAGTGAGAAGAGCATACTCAAAATCAATCTTGTAATATACTATGGCATTAGAGATAGAGCGTAAGTTTCTTGTTATTGGCCAATTTAAGGAATTTGCTACATCATCAGAACGGATATCACAAGGTTACATATCTTCTAATCCTGAGCGATCTGTAAGAGTTCGTATAAAGGGAGACTCTGCTTTTATTACAATAAAAGGAGTTACAAACTCTTCTGGTATGAGTAGGTATGAGTGGGAGAAATCAATATCCTTAGAGGAGGCATCAGAATTAATTAAGCTTTGTGAACCTGGCCTTATTGATAAGATAAGATATATTGTTCCATTTAATGGAGTAATTTTTGAGGTTGATGAATTCAAGGGAGAGAATCAAGGACTGCTTATGGCAGAAGTTGAACTCTCAGATGAGGAGCAAAGAGTAGAGTTGCCCTCTTGGATAGGTGATGAGGTGACGGGTGACATTAGATATTATAATTCATCATTAGTCAAGAATCCATACTCTAAATGGTAAATCAGTCGGAATTGCTGACACTTTGTCGCAATGTTGTGACAAAATAGACATAGCCTAAAGGGCGTGCCAAACGATATTAGTTTTTGGCACGCCCTTTGTCTTATACTCTTGTGAAGGCTTAATGCTTCAAAGATATTTAGAACAAAAAGAATAAAACAACAGATAATCATATTACAACTATGGGAAAAATTATTGGAATCGATTTGGGTACAACCAACTCTTGTGTTGCAGTACTAGAAGGAAATGAACCTATCGTAATCTCAAACAGCGAAGGACGTCGTACAACTCCTTCGATTGTTGGATTCATAGATGGCGGAGAGCGCAAAGTTGGGGATCCAGCTAAGCGTCAAGCTATCACAAACCCTAAGAATACTATCGCATCTATCAAAAGATTCATGGGTGAATCTTTTGATCGCGTACAGAAAGAGATCTCTCGCGTTCCTTTCGATGTAGTACGTGGTGATAACAATACTCCGCGTGTTGATATCAACGGACGCCTATATACTCCACAAGAGATTTCAGCTATGGTTCTTCAAAAAATGAAGAAAACAGCTGAAGATTATCTTGGGCAAGAGGTTACAGACGCAGTTATTACTGTTCCTGCTTACTTCAACGATGCTCAAAGACAAGCTACTAAAGAGGCTGGTGAGATTGCAGGACTTAAAGTTCAGCGTATCGTTAATGAGCCAACTGCTGCCGCTCTAGCTTATGGTCTAGACAAAGCACACAAAGATATGAAGATCGCAGTATTCGACTTAGGTGGTGGTACTTTCGATATCTCTATCCTTGAGCTTGGTGATGGTGTGTTTGAAGTTCGCTCTACAAATGGTGATACTCACCTTGGTGGGGATGACTTCGACCAAGTAATCATCGATTGGCTAGCAGATAGCTTCAAAGCAGAAGAGGGAATCGATCTTCGTCAAGACCCTATGGCTCTTCAGCGTCTTAAAGAGGCAGCTGAGAAAGCTAAGATTGAACTTTCAAGCTCAACAACTACTGAGATCAACTTGCCATACATTATGCCAGTTAATGGTATACCAAAACACTTGGTTAAGAACTTGACACGTGCACAGTTCGAACAATTGGCAGATAGTTTGATTCAAGCAACTCTTGCTCCATGTCAACAAGCAATGAAAGATGCAGGTCTTACTCAGTCAGATATCGATGAGGTTATTCTTGTTGGTGGATCAACTCGTATGCCAGCAATCCAAGAGATTGTACAGAAGTTCTTCGGTAAATCTCCATCTAAAGGTGTAAACCCTGATGAGGTAGTTGCTGTGGGTGCTGCAATCCAAGGTGGTGTATTGACAGGGGAGGTAAAAGATATTCTTCTTCTTGACGTTACTCCTCTTTCATTGGGTATTGAGACTATGGGTGGTGTTATGACTAAACTTATCGAGTCAAACACAACAATCCCAACTAAAAAGTCAGAGGTTTTCTCTACAGCTTCAGACAACCAACCATCTGTTGAGATCCACATCCTACAAGGTGAGCGTCCAATGGCCACACAGAATAAATCAATCGGTCGTTTCCACCTTGATGGTATTCCAGCAGCACAGCGTGGTGTGCCTCAAATTGAAGTGACTTTCGACATCGATGCTAACGGTATCCTTAGCGTAACAGCTAAAGATAAAGGTACAGGCAAGATGCAAAATATCCGTATCGAGGCATCATCAGGTCTTTCAGATGCTGAGATCCAACGTATGAAAGAAGAGGCTGCAGCAAATGCTGAAGCTGACTCAAAAGAGAAAGAGCGCATCGAGACTATCAACAAAGCAGATTCAATGATCTTCCAAGTTGAGAAACAGCTTAAAGATCTTGGAGAGCAGATTTCAGCTGACAAGAAGGCCCCAGTAGAGGCAGCACTAGCTACTCTTCGTGAAGCTCACAAATCTCAAGATGTTGCACGTATCGAACCAGCTATGAAGGAACTTGAAACTGCGCTTCATGCTATCTCTGAAGAGCTTTACAAAGCTCAACAAGCTCAAGGTGGTGCAGAGCAAGCTCAGCAACCTCAAGGTGGATCATCTGCAAATCAAGGTGATGTTACTGATGTTGACTTCGAAGAGGTTAAATAATAACTCGTAAGTAATATACTTTAGATTAAAATGAACTAGGAGTGAATGAGTATACGCAGTGAGAACTCCGTGACCCATTCACTCCTTATTTTTTTAAATACCAAATAAACAAAACATATATGTCACAACAGAAAGGACACATTGGAGTTACCTCCGACAATATATTCCCAATCATAAAGAAATTTCTATACAGCGATCACGAGATATTTCTACGTGAACTTGTATCAAATGCTGTTGATGCTAGCAATAAACTCAAGACTCTATCCTCGGTAGGTGAATTCAAGGGTGAGCTTGGAGAACTAAAAGTAAGTGTATCTATCGATAAAGAGGCTAAAACAGTTACAATATCGGACAACGGTATTGGTATGACTGCCGAGGAGATTGAGAAGTACATCAACCAGATTGCATTTTCTGGGGCAGAGGAGTTTGTTAAGAAGTACGACAGCGATGCAGGTTCTATCATTGGACACTTTGGTCTTGGGTTCTACTCAGCATTCATGGTGTCTAAAAAGGTAGAAATCATAACTCTTTCTCATAAAGAGGGAGCGCAAGCTGTCAAATGGTCATGTACTGGTGATCCAGAATATACGATTGAAGACTCAAATAGATCAACCCGTGGAACAGATATCGTACTGCATATAGATGATGACAACCAAGAGTTTCTTGAGGAGTCGCGCCTTGAGACCCTACTCAATAAGTATTGTAAGTTCCTAACTATTCCTGTTATCTTTGGTAAGGTAAAAGAGTGGAAAGATAATGCACAGGTTGATACAGATCAAGATCGTCAGATCAATGAGACACACCCTGCGTGGACAAAGAAGCCTAGTGAGTTGACAGAAGAGGATTATAAAAACTTCTATCGTGACCTTTACCCTGGTAGCGAAGAACCTCTATTCTGGATACACCTCAATGTTGACTATCCATTTAACCTAACAGGTATTCTATACTTCCCTAAGGTTAAGAGCAATATGGAGCTTCAGCGCAACAAAATTCAACTCTATTCAAATCAAGTATTTGTAACAGACTCAGTTGAAGGTATTGTGCCTGAGTTCTTGACACTTCTACATGGTGTTATCGACTCACCAGACATTCCTCTAAACGTCTCTCGCTCATACCTTCAAGCAGATGGCAACGTTAAGAAGATCTCTAACCACATCACTAAGAAAGTAGCAGATCGTCTTCAGGAGATATTCAACCAAGAGCGTCAGCAGTACGAAGAGAAGTGGGATAGTTTGAAAGTATTCATTCAGTATGGAATACTAACTGATGAGAAGTTTGAGGAGCGTGCTAAGAAGTTCCTTCTTCTTCAGACAGAAGATAGCAAACTATTCACTCTTGAAGAGTACAAAACTCTAGTTGAGGCTGACCAGAAAGATAAAGAAGGTAAGGTAGTATACCTATATACAACTGACCGTGACGCTCAATACAGCTACATTGAGGCAGCTAAATCAAAAGGATATAGCGTGCTTCTAATGGATGGCCAACTTGACACTCACCTTGCAGCTCGTTTAGAGCAGAAGCTTGAGAACACTCACTTCGTGCGTGTGGATAGTGACTTGATAGATAATATCATTCAAAAAGAGGATAGAGCTAAGTCACACCTTACAGCTGATCAGACAACAGATATGCGTGAGCTTTTCAACTCTCAGATACCAACTATTGAGAAGACCAACTTCAATGTAGTATTTGAAGCAATGGGCGAGAGTGCACAACCTGTCGTGATCACTCAGATGGAGCAGATGAGACGTATGAAAGAGATGGCAGCAGTAAACCCAATGTATGCATTCATGGGAGAGATGCCAGATAGTTACAACCTTATTGTTAATAGTGACCATGAGGTATGTAAAAGAATTCTATCTCAAGAAGAGCAGGCTTGTGGTGATACTCTCAAGCCAATCATTGAGAAGATCAACTCTCTTAAGCAGTATGCTTCAGACCTATCCACTGCTCATGGCAAGTTGAAGTCAGAAGAGATCCCAACTATTGAGAAGGAAGATCTTGACAAGACAAACAAAGAGATTGACCAATTGACAGTTCAGAGATCTAAACTATTGGCAGAATATGGCAATCAAAACAAGCTTGTTCGCCAACTAATAGATATAGCTCTTCTTTCAAGCGGTAAGCTTAAGGGAGAGGCTCTAAGCAACTTCATAAAAAGAAGCGTAGATCTATTGTAATACCGTTACCTTGCACTTAAAGGTGCATGTTATACATTGCGAGTATAGTTTGCCTATTAGGTAAACTGTACTCGCAATTTTTTTAGCATTAACTAATGCTTTTAGTTAGAATATTCTTGATTATCAATAGGATTAAGTGTAGATTTATTAGAAACAGTAATACGATAATAAATAATTTCTAGCAATCTCTTACTATTAAGAATAAATTGAATTAGTTATCGGCGATTTAATTATCACTTCTGTTTATTTGTTTCAAAAAAAATAGTTTTAGGAGATAGTATTTAAAAAACTACATATATCAATTATAAATTTAATAATTAGTGTATATTTGTAATCGAAAATTAACAATGAGAAACAGTCTAACACCAAGTAACTAATACCATTACCATAGAAAAACAATGCCATCACATAATTTAATTGAAATTTATGACACCATATAGTAATAATTTTTTAATAACAGACAGATGAAAGAATAAGACAGACAAACTTTATTTATCAATGATTCAATCTATTTTATAATCTAAAACAATTTAATACATGAAATTTATTTACATGGGTAAAAAACGGTGGCGCATAGGCTCTTTACTAGGCTGCCTGATTATCTCTTCTTCGCTTTCCTATGCTGGTGGAAATAAAGTATTAAGTGAAAGTGCAACTACAAGCAAAGATCTTACATCTATTCCTCAGAGTACAAACAAAGCTTCTAGAATTATCAAAGGATCTGTTATCTCAAGTGAAGATAATCTTCCAATTATTGGAGCTAACGTTTGGGTGAAAAACGGGACTGAAGGTGCGATAACTGACATTGATGGTAACTTCTCTATTAAAGTCGAAGGAATCGCACCTGTTCTGACATTCTCTTATGTGGGAATGGCAACAACAGAGGTAGCTGTAAGCGAGAAGTTAGTTATGAATATAATACTTTCTCCAGATAGCGAGCATTTGGACGAGGTTGTAGTGGTTGGTTTTGGTAGCCAGAAAAAAGAGAGTGTCGTTGGTGCAATATCTACTATAGATGTGACAAATCTTAAAACACCTTCATCAACTGTATCAAATGCATTGGCCGGACAGCTGGCCGGAGTTGTTGCGATGACTCGCTCTGGTGAGCCAGGTAAAGGAAGTAGCTCCGAATTTTATATCCGTGGTGTTTCCTCATTCAAGGGGACTTCTAAACCTCTAATTCTTGTGGATGGAATCGAGCGTGACCTTGACTTGTTAGACACAGACGATATAGCGACATTTTCAATATTGAAAGATGCTTCTGCTTCCGCTGTTTATGGTGTGCGTGGAGCAAATGGAGTTATCATTATTACTACTAGAAAGGGTGTTGAGGGTAAACCTAAAATATCAGTTCGTGCTGAAGCTGGGATAACTCAGCCAACTAAAATGCCCAAGATGGTAAATTCAATGCAATGGGCAGAATTATATAACGAGGCTTTAGGTCGTGAATATTATTCAGCAGAAGAGATTCAAAAATATGCTACAAATGCAGATCCTGACCTATATCCCAATGTAAATTGGATAGATGAGCTTTACAGAAATCACGCTTCAAATCAACGGATAAATCTAAATATTACTGGAGGTGGTAGTATTGCAAAGTATTATATCTCAGGAGCATATTACAACGAAGGCTCCATCTTTAAAAATGCTGGAGATAGATATGACTATAACTCGTCTATTAACTACAATAAATTCAATTTTCGTGCTAACATTGATCTAGCTTTAACTAAATCAACGACAGTTAACGTTAACCTTGCTAATATATACGAAAAGTCATTCCGCCCGAGTTCATCTACAAGTAGTATCTGGGAGTACTCATTCATGACCTCCCCAAATGCATTTCCAGTTGAATATTCAGATGGAACAATTTCGGCTCCAGCCTCAGCCTCTGGGTTTAACCCATGGAATTTATTGGTTCACTCGGGCTATAGTGAACAATTCTGGAATTCATCTCAATCCCTCATAGGGCTAAACCAAGATTTGAGTGAAATAATAACACCTGGGTTAACGGCACAGATCAAATTCTCTTGGGATGCTTACAATACGTCAACACAAACTCGCTCAAAAGAGCCTCGCCAATACCATGCAACGGGAAGAGATCCCGAGACTGGATCTCTTATTTTTGATCAGATTTATGCAGGTAGTGAGCAGTTGTCATACTCTAGAAGTACAGATGGGACGATGACAACTTACTTAGAAGGCTCGATAAATTACTCTCGTCTATTTGCAGACAAGCACCGTATTGGTGGTTTATTATTGTATAACCACAAGATACATGTTAGAACACAAGATAATGATAAATTCCTCTCACTTCCCTATAAAAATCAGGGAGTAGCAGGACGTGCAACTTATGCTTATGACGACAAATATTTTGCTGAAGTAAATGTCGGATATAATGGTTCTGAAAACTTTGCTAGAGGAAGACGCTTTGGTTTTTTTCCTGCGGGAGCTATTGGATGGATGGTTTCTAACGAAGATTGGTGGCAGTCACTCAACAAATCCATTGATATGTTTAAGCTAAAAGCTTCTTATGGTAAAGTAGGAAATGATGCAATTGGTGGTGGTCGCCGCTGGATGTACGAGCCTACTATTGTTAATGGAGGATCATGGAATTATGGTGATGCTGGAACTGAAGGTGGCCAAGGTATTCGTGTGGGTGATGTTGAAAACTTAAATGTGAGTTGGGAGGAGGCATTAAAGTTCAATGCAGGTATTGAGATTTCTCTCTTTGATAAATTGAAAATCCAAGCGGACTATTTCAATGAAAGTCGCAAAGGTATCTTCTTACAACGCGATGGACTTCCTGCAATTGTGGGTATTCAAAACGTTCCATATACTAATATCGGTGAAACCAAGAACCAAGGGTTCGACGGAACCATGGAGTATAGCCAGAAGGTTGGGGAGGTATATCTTACAGCCAGAGCAAACTTTACCTACAACCGAAATAAACTGATCAATAATGATCAGCCAGATTGGCAATACAAATATCAGAATGTGATAGGAAAACCTTTCGGTTCGGGAGGTGCCTACCAACCATTTGGACTAGTTGCTATTGGTCTTTTCGAGTCTCAGGAGGAGATAGACAGCAGCCCTAAACAGACTTTCGGAGAGTACCGTGTGGGAGATGTTAAATATCAAGATATCAACGGTGATGGTAAGATTGATAGTCATGACCGTATAGCAATTGGCTACACAAATATACCTGAGATTGTTTATGGTTTTGGAACCACTGCTAACTGGAAAAATATTGATGTGAATGTCTTCTTTCAAGGAGTAAGTCATGTATCCTTCTTTATGGGAGGAACATCAATTTATCCTTTCTCTACTGGGAATATGGGTCGTGCTGCAATCAATGCAGATATTTACAAGCACGTATGGAAAACAACAAATACAGTAGAGCAAAATGCCAATGCTATTTATCCTAGATTAAGTACTGGTGGTGGGGTAGGTAGTTCTAATAATCAACGTGCCTCGACAGCAACACTTCGAGATGGAAGTTTCTTGCGACTTAAAAATCTTGAGGTTGGATATTCGTTACCAAAGAACGTTTTAAGAGCAACTTTCCTCTCAAACTTACGCGTATATATGGCTGGAAACAATCTTCTAACATTCAGTAAGTTCAAGCTTTGGGATCCAGAAAGAGGTAATGGTGATGGTTCGGGATATCCACCTTCAAAAATCGTATCATTAGGTATGTCAGCTAATTTTTAAACAATTAAAACAATGAAATTACATAGATTAATATATAAAGGGGTGATTGCTTTATCTATATTTTGTGCGTCGGGCTCTTTTAGCTCGTGCGAAAGCTTTTTAGATAAGCAAGAAGATGAGGCACTAACATTTGAAAAAATCTGGTTACAACGAGCTACAACACGTCAATATTGGCTTCATACGATGAGTTTTTTACCTAATGATGCGAATGATTTTTGTTATTCGCCATGGCAAGGGGCTTCGGATGAGGGATCGGTTACTTATAACCGTGATACACGTTGGATGAATTTCGGATCTTGGAATGCCTCCAGTGTACCGTACTACAAAATGCAGGCTTACTATCAAGGGATACGTGAATGTAATATCTTCCTTCAGAACGTTGATAAATGTACTGATCCTCTTCTTACTCCTGGCGAACTTGCAGAGTGGAAGGTGCAAACTCGTTTTGCTCGTTCATATTACTACTTCCTTATGTTACGCATTTACGGTCCAGTAATATTGGTTGGTGATGAGTTGCTTGACTTTACTGCTTCTACGGAGGATTTATATAGACCACGTAATACATGGGATGAATGTGTTAAATATGTGGTAGATGAGATGACAGCTTGTGCTGAAGATGAGGCGATGAAATCAGGATGGGAGACATCACGTGAAAAAGGATTAGCAACCAAAGGTGCTTGTCAGGCCGTTATCTCTAGATTGAAGCTTTACTCTGCACGCGATTTATTCAACGGAAATAAACTTTATTCAGGATTGGTAAATCCGAATGGAGGGCATTTGTTCCCTCAGACCTATGATGATAATAAATGGTTAGAGGCAACTGAGGCAGCAAAAGTATTGATTGACAATCCTACTTATCAACTATACCGCGCAGGAGATGGGTCTGATCCATATGCCAACTGGTTAGGTATTACAAAAGAGAAATGGAATTCAGAACTTATATGGACAACTGGAATTAAAGGTCGTTACATTGTTAGTGTTCACACTGTACCTACTGGTGTTCCTGGTACCTCTTACGGTGGTGTTGGTCCTACTCAGCAACAAGTGGACGCCTTTGCAATGAAAAATGGTAAATATCCAATAACTGGATATAAACTAGATGGAGACCCAATTATTGATCAATCTTCAGGATATAGCGAAACAGGAAAAAGTTCGTGGACTTATCCTGCATGGGGTGGTGTGAAGTCTTATACACAAACAATGCCGAATATGTATAAAGATCGCGAACCAAGATTCTATATCTCTGTTTTCTTCGGTGGTACAGACTGGTATCATGGAACCAGCAAAACAATGATCTCATTTGCCAAAGGTGGCAATGGTAACAAATCGCATGATTATCCAAAACCAGGTTATCTAATTAACCGTTTCTATGATCACGAATTAAACTCATCATCAGGTCAGTGGGGTGAAATAGTATTCCCAACTTTCCGTTTGGGAGAAATGTATCTTAACTTTATAGAGTCAGTTCTTGAGAGTAGAAAAAGAGGTTTAGCTTTACCTGCTGGATACGAATCCCTAGCGATGCAACTATGGTCTGATTTGAGAGATCGTGCTGGTGTTCCTGCAATCACTTCGGTATATCCTGATGCGACAATAGAAGAACTCATTGAGCTGGTAAGAGCTGAAAGACGTGTGGAGTTAGTGTATGAAAATCACCGTTATTTCGATACACGTACATGGATGATTGCTGAAAAAACTGATGGTGGCCCAATGTATGGTATGGATACAACTTATCCTGCAAAGAATGCAACGGATACTCCCGACGAGTTCTGGAAGAGAACAGTATTCGAAACGAGGGTGTTTAAAGCAAATCACTATTTGTATCCATTCTCACAAAGGGAGTTGGATAGAAATAAACTCTTGGTTCAAAACTATGGATGGTAATTTTATTATAAACATACTTGATAATAATAAGGGAATGATAAGAAAATATAAAGCAGGGTTCGTCGCATTAGCTTTTTTAGGTGCACTTTCTGGCTTCACTAGCTGCGACGAGGAAAAAGATCAATACCTCGATGAATACGCTACTATTCTCTATTTTAATAATGCTGGAGAGGTTCTACAGACACTTTATAAAACAGGAGGTAATACTACCTACAAAGTGGTCGTAAACAAAGCTGGATCAAATCTCAAAGCCAACGCAGAAGTTACAGCTCAACTAATGTCTCAAGCTTCTTTGAGCATTTACAATGAGATGATAGGAACAGACTACGTAATACTTCCATCCTCGTGTTTTAATATGGATGACAAAAAGGTGCTTAGTTTTACTTCTGAGGAGAGTTATAAATCGTTGGGAGTTGAATTCTACACTGACGAGATATACAAACTAGATAAGAGTATTAACTACGTGCTACCACTAGAGCTTATAAAT
>JBOFEN010000103.1:0-1854 GCA_051648105.1 Bacteroidales bacterium | reverse complement strand
ATAATCAAGAACTCCTTCGGGTAGAAAACAGCTAAGTAAAGATGTGTGGTCCAAGTTATGAGGCATAAGAAATGTGTTTGTTATGATCCACAAAGTTAATTTATTTCAGAACCTCCCACAAGTTTTGGACTTGATCCCTAACATTGAACTTGACACTTCTTAGTTTACTTGCTTGACAACCAAAACAGGACTTATTTTGGAAACTGACAACTATAGCGGGAATAAGAAATTAGAGCTGTAAATCTCTATAGGATTTAATAACAAAACTGTCAACCAAATTCAGTACACAGCATCCGTTAGAAAAAGGCTGTGAGTTTAGGGGTGAAACTCTTTGAGTTTATACCCAAAAGTCTTTAACTTTCCACCCCAAACTCAGTGCAAATTTCCCCTCGAGTAAGTAAGTAGAATAATAATTGCTAATCCCATAGCAAGCTACACTTATAAAGGCCATAATACAGGCTCCTATCTACGACGTTTTATGTAGAGATGACCTAAATATGATAACTTATAAAGATCCATCAAATTACAGACAGAAGGGAATTTCTTCATGGCAAACTCTAGGGCAGGGCCACTAAAAGGATATAGACAACCACATATATACATCAAACCCCTATGCTCGGAGGCGAATCTTGCCAGACGAATATTCTGATGAAGCTTACGCTCAATCTCTCGATCACTATTAAAAAGATTATCTATTGCAGCCCTTGTTTTCTTAATATACACCTCATCCCTATCAACACCTCTATGGATGGTTGGATTATAAAGATTCACCACCTCTACACCCGCCTCCATAAGCTCAATTCCAAAGAGAGTATCCTCATGCCCATAACCATCTAACTTATCACTGAAGCTCACCTTCTCAAAAAGTATCTTATGAATAAAGAAGTTACCACTCATGAAACAAGATGTTCGATTTGAGTCTCCTTCTTTAAAACCCTCCCTATTGACTCCGTTGTAGTAATGTAATGAATTAACCCCATTATGATCCTCCTTTGAGTAGCAATGCCCACCACATATCACCTTATAATGCATATTCTTCAAATAGTTTGAAATAAAATCATCACTACATATCTGCATATCACAATCAAGCAATATAAGGTACTCGAAGGAGGCTTTCTCTATTAAAAGGTTCCTAATAATAGATCTACCTACATTCTCCTTTAGATTAACCCATTGAACTCCTGCTATAGTCTTAAGATCAATATTCTCCTCTCGGAAAAGAGTCGAGGCATCATCTACACAAATAATCTCAAAGACAATCCCTTGCGACAAGGCCTGCCTATGTGTAGCTCTCGAACCAATAGGGTAACATCACGATAATAAACAGGGATAAGTATGGATAGCATAAGATTAATTATTATTCAATATGAAATGAGACTAAAACTAACAATAATATTCGACTCCACAATATAGCCTCATCTCTACTTTACTATTATTCGATTCCGGGAACAACAATAGACTAATTCATATTTAGTTAAGTAATACTTAATAGACTTTATAAGCAGAGGTTATTACTAGGATATAAACAAAATAGCTGTGAGGCTGTTAGATAGTAATATGGAAGAGCAAAGATTTAATACCCATTTAGATAAACAGACCTTCAAATAGGAGATAATGAAAGCTAAACAATTAGATTTCCACTCAATTGTGGGACATACTAAATATTAACCAAATACAGATAACTATGAAACTTAAAATGGTGATATTGTTGTGTACACTTTGCATAAATAGTTATGCAGTCACAGAAAGGATAACTATTATTGGCTCTTTGGGCAAATTGTCAGCCACTATCCAGAGACCAACACCTAAAGGAGAGGATAAGTGCCCAATGGTAATGTTGCTACATGGTTTTAT
>JBOFEN010000102.1:0-72879 GCA_051648105.1 Bacteroidales bacterium | reverse complement strand
TAATAAGCAACCATGTAGATAGAAATATATCTACATGCTATCTACATGGCTATCTACATGGCTATCTACATGGCTATCTACATACTTAACTTGTTGGTATACATAGGCTATGTAGATAGAAAACGCCAAAACTAACACTCTGTGAGGGAATTTTGCTATTTCGTTAATAGTGATTTGTTAATTCGAGGGTGGGTATTAACTCTGGGTATATTGAGTAAGGGTACACTAAATATTATACTTAGTGTACCCTTGTTCTATATCGTCTTCTTAGATTGGGGGGTGAATTAGTCTGAGTTTTATTGTTACTGTATTGAGTCTATAGTATAGGTGCCATCTTCATAACTGATCGATAGGGTCACCTTTAGGGTTCGTCTGCCCACTACGTATCTCATTGAGTAGTTACCATTAGAAAGCTCCTCGAACTTAACGCTATTACACCATTGAGAGTCGAAATCAAAATTCTTTATTAGAGGGTCATATCCAGGTGAGCCATCTATGATCCTGTCATTCTCTTCTCTTTTGATCTGCTCAATGGCATTGCCTGAAAGGTATTCTTTTTTTAGCGTATTAAGTCTTGACTCAAGTTCTGGAGTAATACTACAATATATTGATAGGTACTCTCTGTAGAACTCTCGGAGGAATTGCAACTCACTGTTTGACTGATCGACATTGCCAATTGAGTCACTAAGATCAACAAGAATATTGTCGCCGTACTCTGTTCCAAGCCATATAGGTGTGATATAGCTTATCTTGCATTGGCCATCTGATAGTTTTGATTTGAGGGGGATGGAAACAAGAGAGCTGCTGTCACTTTTGTTCCATAGGTAGGATACCATATACCAATCATCTCCTAACTCATCAACCTTTAGAGTCTCTTTTCCATCATCGCTGATATCTTGTGCACGGATTATAGGATCTGAGCCTGTAGCGTAGGCTATCCTATACATGCGTTTGGTTAATCCACTATTGATGTGTTCTCTGAGTAGAAGTTCCCTTGGGATATTATCGTTCCACGAGATATTCATGTATGATAGGTAGAATGCCTTGATCTGCTTGGAGCAAATAGACGAATTTAGTTGACCGTAGCAGCACGCCATTGTTAAAAATACAATTATTACTCTGTGTAGGGTTGATCTCATCACGAAGAACTCTTTAAGGTTATGTTATGATAAACTAGCATTGATTAGGTGGTAGTTTATCTGAATAGAACAAGTAGCATAAGGTTTGTGTTCTTATTTTTGATAAAATTTATTTTGATCTTTGGCGTCTGTTTCTAGATATCATCTATTTGTATAGGGTGAGAAAGCATCTATTACTAAGGGGTTAGAACTAGTTATATCTAGTTTTAACCCCTTAGCGTTTTAGAATTGGAAATATATGAATGGTTGTACCTCACCTGTTTTTAGCTGCATGATGATCCAGATAACAGAGGCTATGACTGCAAACTTACCGTAAAGGGGGAGGTTTGAGCTTATGTTTTTTATCTCAACTTCCCACTTCTGAGGAGCAAGATGAAGAAGGTAGCCTATTGCCATGATGGTGATAACCTTGGGGTATCCCTCGATTAGTTTTAGTGCTATCTCGGGGTGGAAGTGGTTTGTGATCTGCTTTAGCATTATCACTCCACTTTCTGCAGTGTCAGCTCGGAAGAATATCCAGCCAAGGCATACTATATGGAAGGTTATCACTGTGCCAACTACTCTATGCAGTGGATTCATCTTATCGCCACTACTTTTGAGTGATGGGAATAGGCTCATTAAGGCTTTGTGTATTGCTAGGGTTGTGCCATGTAGAGCTCCCCAGAATAGGAATCTAAGTGAGGCGCCATGCCACAATCCTCCCAGTAGCATGGTGATTAATAGGTTTATATATGTTCGTATCTTACCCTTGCGGCTACCTCCCATGGATATATATAGGTAGTCTCTTAGCCAACCTGAGAGGGAGATGTGCCAACGACGCCAGAATTCGGTGATAGTTGCTGACTTGTAGGGTGAGTTGAAGTTTATATTGAATCTGAATCCTAGTAGTAGTGCAATACCGATAGCCATGTCTGAGTATCCTGAGAAGTCGCAGTAGATTTGTAGAGCGTATCCATATAGTGCGAGTAGGTTTTCAATGCCCGTATATAGTTGTGGGGCATCAAATACTCTATCTACAAAGTTTATGCTTATGTAGTCAGATATGAGAGCTTTCTTGAGTAGTCCTGAGCAAATAAGGAATATTGCCTCGCCGAACATTGCTTTAGTAAGTAGTGGTGTTCGGTTTATTTGTGGTAGGAATTCGGATGCTCTAACTATTGGACCCGCTACGAGTTGGGGGAAGAATGATAAGTAGAATATATATTCAGACCATCTCTTTAGAGGTTCAAGTTCGCGGCGATAGATATCTATTGTATAGCTTAGTGATTGGAATGTGAAGAATGAGATTCCAACTGGTAGTATTATAGATAGTGGAGAGAAGTTACTCTCTGTTATATCTGCCACTATCTCTAGTAGTAGGTTGGTGTATTTGAAGTAGGCGAGTAGCCCAAGGTTGAGTACTAAGCTCCATATCACACCAGCCTTTCTCTGCCAGTTCTTACTGGAGGATGCAATCCATCTGCCAACAAAGAAGTCTGAGGTGGCAGTTATCAGTAGAAGAATAAAGAATATTCCACTCGACTTGTAGTAGAAGTATAGAGAGAATGCAGCCACATAGATTATTCTCTTGCGGGGCATATCTCTCATTATATTATAGACCACATAGAAAGCGAAGAAGAGGAAGAAGAAGAATCCGCTGCTGAAAAGCATTGGATCCTTAGGGTCATATATGAATAGTGCGATTAGGTTATCTAGTATATTCGCTAGTCTGGTCATGTCTTTGTCTCTCGTTGATAAGTGCGTTGGTCAGGGCTGTTCCGATGAATTTTCCTCCAGCGTAGTTAATGTGTGTGTAGTCTTTTGCCGCAAGTGGATAGGGTCTCTCTACGAATTGTACCATAGAGTTTACGCCTCCCATTGCCTCGAATGTACTCCAAAAAGCTATTCCAGTCTCTTTGGCTATGCTCTTTTGTGCAGCCACCATTGCTTCTATGCCATCCATAGTCTGCATTCGTCCATCTATCTTTGTGGATCTGTCGCCAACGCTAATAAGAAGGAAGTCAGCTTGAGGTAGTGTTTTTTTAAGGTGTCGTATGGTTTCTGCCATCCGTGTGCGGTAGGAGTTGTACTGCTTCTCGCCTGGATATGCTACGTTTAGTCCATATTGAAGTATCACAAGATCCACGGGATAGCGATCTGTTATCTCGGATGATACTCTTTGATCTACCCATGCTTGGCGTAGTCCATTTGCACTACGCAGGGAGTAGTTGTCAACGTATACTCCTGTTGTGTCATTGGCATACATGCCGAAGCCTATGAATTGTTCGCTTTTTTCGAAAGATAGCTCTAATTGATTTATATCTGTGTGGCTCTCAATATCTATGATTTGAGTTCTGTTTGATGCCTCTAGATTGTGCAGCTGTTGGTGGGCTGAGTTGGTGGTTGTCTTTATTTGACTATTTCCAGCATTTCTGAAAACCAGAGATACTCTCTGTACGGAGTCAATGAAGTGCTTAGTGTTGTTGAATTTTATTGAGACTTTAGCCTCAGATGTTGGGAAGTAGTACTGGTTATTAAGCCAAATAAGTGATTTGTCTATTGACTTTGTGAATATGGCATTGTATGTTTGCCAGCCGGAGCTTTTCACCGTAACGCTCTTTCGCCACTCATCTATTGGTGCGAATGGTATGAATCCAACGCCACGTCCTCCGTATAGGCTTTGGAGTTGTTCGCGAAGATCGGCTGTAATGATATCTCCTTCGCAGTATGAGTCGCCAAGAAATGCAACTCTTACAGATCTATCTGATTGAGTTAGTTTTTTTGTGAAGCGACTCAAAGCATCGCCTTCACTCGAGAAGTCTTCTATTGGTGTGAGCCTGCTTTTTGAGAGGTACTCCATCTCCTTTATCTCTAGTGCGCCTAGAGTCCTAGGTGCTTCAGAGGCGAAGTTTTCGGATGAATCTAGCTCCTGCTTGAACTCATCATTCCAGACAAAGTTGTCTGAAGGAACGACTATCTCTTCGATGAGCTCCTCTTTTCGCTCTTGGGTAAGATCGGATATAATGTTTGTTTTGCGATGTAATAGTGAGTCGTAATCCTCAGGTACAAGCCATGAGGTGAGCAGTAGTAGTGTGACAAGAGCACTGTATAAAAGTAGTGCTTGATTCATCTGATTCTTCATCAAAAGGGCTTTGTGGTGTTTTAAAAAGTTAAATATGGGGCTTTGTACAAATATTTCTTCCGAAATAGTTGTAGGATATTCCAAATACCCCTATATTTGCATCATGTTTTTCATGGTATTAGATTTAAGGTTAATTAGGGTTTAGGTTGTCGTGAGACAACCTTTTCTTTTTTCTATACCTCTCGTCTCTGAATCTCCTCTTTCAATGAGTTGTAGATGATAGAGTATGTGGGAGTTTTAACGCCCAATCTTTCTCCTTCTCTGACGATATATCCAGTTAGAGATTCCAACTCACAAGTTCTACCTGCCATAAAGTCTCGCTGCATAGATGTTGTAGTGTCGTATGGATACTTCTTCATTATGTGTAGGTTCTTGCTCATTATTCCCTCATTCATATTTATACCACGCTTTTTTGCGATAGCTTCAAACTCATTGAATAGTGAGTTTAGCATGCTCATAGCTTCTTCTGATTGAGCAACAGCCCCACAGGTTAGTCTTGTGTAGGTCGTTATAGTGGCTATAGGTGATATGTATGAGAATTTCTCCCAAACGACTCTTACTATCTCTGGCTCATAGATTGCCTCTACGGAGCTTTTGCAAAGAATTGTTTCAAGCTCCTTCATCTGCTCAGGTTCTAGTTGAGAGCTACCAAAGCAGTATCTGTCTAATGCTCCCGTCTCTTTGATTACACCAGGTTCTTTGATGAATGCAACAACGTATACACATCCGTCCATAACGACATGTTTTGGATATAGTGTGCGTAGCTCTTCAGTCCCTTCTACGCCGTTCATCATTGGTATGATAACGCTCTTCTTGTTCATGAACCCTGCTAGAGGTTTACCTGCATTTTTAATGTCGTAGCTCTTGGTGCAGTAGAATATGTAGTCCATGGCTGGTAACTCGCTTGGGTCAGAGGCAGCGCCATCAAGTTTGACGGTGAAGTTGCCTTTGGTGCTCTCGAGTGTTAGTCCTTGGCTTTTAATACGCTCAAGAGTAGCTCCTCTTGCAATTGCATATATCTCTATTTGTGGGTCGTTTTGGTAGCACTTTGCAAGCATAGCTGCTAAATATCCACCAACACCGCCTAAGCCAACTATGGCAATTCTTATTATATTACTATTCATAACCTCAGATTATTTTTTAAAAGTTGCACGAATGTATACTATTTTTGAAAAGAAGAAAAGAATTTGTCGTAACAAAATTGTATGTTTGCACTTAATCCAGCCTATTAATAGGTATTGAAGATCTACTGGAGATAACTATATTGATTAAACAGATATAATTTATGTACAACAACAGAGGTGGGGGATTTTGGGATAGTTTCCCTGCGGTGACGAAGAATATTATCATAATTAACCTATTGGTTTGGTTAGGATCGGTAACTCTGCCTTCAATTTTGGCGCAGAAATTTGGGATTAGGTTTGACCCTACGGATATGTTGGGATTGCACTATGTGGGATCTGAGAAGTTTAATTTAGCTCAATTCTTTACCTATATGTTTATGCATGACACAAGCAGTATTAGTCATGTATTCTTTAATATGTTCTCGGTCTTTATGTTTGGTAGAACACTTGAGTTAGTAATGGGTAGGAAGATCTTTTTACTTTACTACCTTCTGACTGGTGTTGGTGCTGCTATAGTGCAGCAGATCGTATGGGCTTATATGGGTGTTGGAGGATCTATGTATGTTGACTATTTTGTTACAGTAGGAGCTTCTGGATCTGTATTTGGTATTTTGTTGGCTTTCGGGATGTTATTTCCTCAAACACCTCTATATCTTATGTTTATACCAGTGCCAATCAAGGCTAAATACTTTGTTATATTCTATGGTCTTTTCGAGCTCTTTATGGGGGTAAGAGGAACGGGTGATGGTATAGCTCATTGGGCTCACCTAGGTGGTATGATATTTGGGTATTTATTTATTATGCAATGGAAAAAGAGAGTCAGAAATAATGGGTCAAATCGTTTCTAATTTACTACAGCGCTTTCGTAGCGGCTCTATATTGCTGAAGTTTATATATATAAACTCAGCACTATTCGTGTTGACTAATATTGTTATTATCATTCTCTCGCTCTTTAATATTTCGATAGGGGAGTGGCTTAATTGGCTATACTTGCCGGCTAATGTTGGAGATCTCATCTATAAACCGTGGACGCTTATTACATATATGTTTTTGCATAAGGATATTATGCATCTACTCTTTAATATGATTTGGTTGTATTGGTTTGGGTCAATATTTACAACATACTTTAGCGAGAGAACTCTAGGGGGCTTATATATTTTAGGAGGGATTTTCGGAGCCATATTATTTATATTAGCATATAATGTATTTCCTCTATTTGCTCCTTTTGCAAATAGTAGCATCCTTCTTGGTGCGTCTGCTTCTGTGTTGGCTATTGTTGTTGCGACTGCGATGAGAGTGCCTGATATGAGGGTACAGTTGATGTTTCTGGGTAGCATACAGCTGAAGTGGATTGCTATTGCTATTTTGTTGATTGATCTATTAAGTATAACCTCAAATAATGCTGGTGGTCATTGGGCTCACCTTGGCGGTGCTTTGGCTGGATACATCTTCTCTATTTATTGGAAGAAGGGTAAGGATATTACTTCTGGAATAAATAGATTGGTTGATATAGTTGTGAATCTATTTGTTCCTCGTAAGCCTAAGCTTAAAGTGAAGGTTAATAGATCTGAACGTCCTGAGAGCGATATGGAGTATCGTCAGAGGATAGCGAAAAATAGTGAAGAGATCGATAAGATTTTGGACAAAGTAAAAGAGTCTGGCTACGCAAGCTTGACGCCCGAGGAGAAGAAGAGGCTGTTTGATGCAAGTGGTCGTTGAGTCTTCTATTAATCATATGAATTTGTATGCATAGACCAGATATATCTATAGGCCGAATTGTTTCGATAATATTTCACTCAGCTCTTTTGAGTGCTAATTTTATTGTGGCGCTTTTGCTTCTGATGGCATCTTATGCCGATATTGTTCCGCCAGGTAAGGTTCCGTATCTCTCTTATGTTGGAATGGCATTTCCTATATTTGCTTTAGTCAACTTTCTATTTCTTATATATTGGGTGTTGTTGTCAAAGTGGCAGTTTACGCTTCTGCCTCTCTTTGCTATGTTGCTCTCTTGGGGTGCTATGAGGTGTTACTTTCCTATAAATCTCTTTGCAGATGAACCGGTGGAGGGTAGTGTTAAGCTGTTGTCGTATAATGTAAAACAGTTTGATATGGGAAAGCGTGATGCAAACAAGAAGAATGCCACGCTAGAGTATATAGCTGAGCAGAATGCTGATATTGTATGTTTGCAGGAGTTTGGATACTCAAAGGATAGTAAGATGCTTCGGCTAGCAGAGATTCGTAAGCGATTGAAATCGTTACCATACTACCATGTATATAAGATTACAGATAACCACTGGCACACTTATGGTCTTGCTTGCTTTTCTAAATATCCTATTACGGATGTGAAGGCTATTGATTTTCATTCTCACTATAATGGGGCTGTTGCTTACACTGTGAATGTGAATGGTAAGAAGGTGAGATTGGTAAATTGTCACTTGGAGTCTAATAAGTTCACCTCTGAAGATAGGATGATATTCAAGCAGATGGTTGAGGGTTTCTCTACTGACAGATTGAATGAGGCTAAGGGGGCATTAGTTGGTAAGATGGAGAGTGCCTTTGTGACAAGAGCAAAGCAGGCAAAGCATATAGTGAAGGAGTTGAAGTCTCATGATATGGAGAGTATTGTGTGTGGTGATTTTAATGATACTCCTCTTTCTTATACATATAGAACTATTCGTGGGGATATGAATGATGCATTTGTCTCTACAGCTACAGGGCTTGGTATAACTTATTATGAGAATCATTTCTATTTTCGTATTGATCACATCCTTCATAGTGGGGGGATAGATGCTTACGATTGTAGGGTGGATAGAGTTAAGTATTCTGATCACTATCCAATACATACATACTTAAATATTAAATAGCAAAATACTAATTTACTAATTTATAAAGATCATGAAACAGGTCGTTTTAGGGTTAGTTGCAACCTGCCTAATGGCAAGCTCTTGCACCCAACCAACAAAGGAGCAGAATCCTTTCTTCACAGAGTGGAATACGCCATTCCAAGTGCCACCGTTTGAGTTAATTAAGAATGGGGATTATCTTCCAGCATTCAAGGCTGCGATAGCCGAGAATCAAAAGGAGATAGAGGCGATAGCTAATTCGCATGAGGCTCCAACATTTGCAAATACAATTGAGGCACTTGAATATGGCGGAAAGCTTCTTAGTAAAGTTTCCTCTGTATTCTACAATATCACAGGAGCAGAGACTAATGATTCACTTCAAGCTGTAGCAAAAGAGATCTCACCTATGATGTCTGAGCATTCGGATAATCTATACTTGAATGCAGCTCTTTTCCAGCGCATCAAAACAATCTTCGAAAACCAAGCTGCTGAGAACTTGTCCCCAGAGCAAACTCGCGTTCTTGAGAAGTATTATAAGAACTTTGTTCGTGCTGGTGCAAACTTGACAGACGAACAGAAGAGTGAGATGAGAAATGTGAACAAAGAGCTTTCTATGCTCTCTTTGCAGTTTCAAGATAACGTATTGAGCGAGACAAACAATTTCGCTCTAGAGTTGACAAAGGATCAGTTGGGTGGTCTACCTCAGTGGTTTGTCAGTGCAGCAGCTGAGGCTGCAAAGGCGAAAGGAATTGAGAATGGTTGGGTTGTTACACTTCAAAACCCAAGCTGGATTCCTTTCTTACAGTATTCAGACAACCGTGATCTGCGTGAGAAGGTTTACATGGCTTATATCAATCGTTGTGACAATGGCAATGAGTTTGATAATAATGAGTTGATCACAAAGCTATCTTCTTTGCGTCTACGTAGAGCTCAGCTTCTAGGGTATAATAGCTTTGCTGATTTTGTACTTGAGGAGACTATGGCTAAGAAGTCAGAAAACGTAATGGGTCTTCTTGAGAATATTTGGCAGTATGCAGTGCCTAAGGCTAAGTCGGAGATCGTAGATATGCAGAGTATCATGAATAATGATGCGAAAGGTCAAAAGCTAGAGGCTTGGGACTGGTGGTATTATGCTGATAAAGTTCGTCAAAAGAGATATGCTCTTAATGAGGATGAACTTAAGCCTTATTTCCAAATGGAGAAGGTGCGTGATGGGGCATTCATGGTAGCCAATAATTTGTGGGGTATTAGCTTCACAGAGATCAAAGATATTCCTGTGTACAACGAAGAGGTTAAGGCCTTTGAGGTGAAGGATAAGGATGGGTCTCACTTAGCGGTTCTTTATGTTGACTACTTCCCTCGCCCAGGTAAACGTGGTGGTGCTTGGATGAGTAGCTACAGAGGTCAGTCTATTGAGAATGGTAAGAATATCCGCCCTGTAATTACTAATGTGGGTAACTTTACACGTCCTACTGGAGATATGCCATCGCTATTAACTATTGGAGAGGTAGAGACTCTATTCCATGAATTTGGTCATGCTTTGCATGGTATCTTCAGTAACGTAACTTATCCATCTGTTGCTGGTACTGCTGTATCTCGTGACTTCGTAGAGCTTCCATCTCAGATTATGGAGCATTGGGCTATGCAGCCAGAGGTGTTGAAAGCTTATGCACATCACTACCAAACAGGTGAGGTTATTCCAGATGCTTTGATCGAGAAGATTAATAATGCAGGTACTTTCAATCAAGGATTCTCAACAACTGAGATTGTAGCTGCTGCTATCCTAGATATGAACTGGCATATGCAATCGTCGGATGTCGAGATGAGCCCAAAAGAGTTTGAGAAGAGTAGAATGAATGCTATTGGCTTAATAAGCGAAATAGCTCCTCGCTATCGCAGTGCGTACTTCCGTCATATCTTTGCTGGTGGTTATTCGGCAGGTTACTATAGCTATCTTTGGGCTGAGGTTCTTGATGCTGATGCTTTTAAGGCTTTCGAAGAAAAAGGTATTTATGATGCGAATGTGGCAGCTCTTTTCCGCGACAATATCCTTTCGAAAGGTGGTAGTGCAGATCCAATGGAGCTTTACCTGAAGTTTAGAGGTGCTGAGCCTAAGGCAGATGCTCTATTGAAGAATAGAGGCCTTAATTGATAAAAAGTAAGTATATTACAAGACTTTAACCAAAAAAAAGGTCTCATGTTGGAACTTTTAACTCAATTGATGAGGTGAAACGTTTCAACATGAGACCTTTTTCTTTGCGCATTTAATGAGAAAAAGGAGCCAGAAAGATAGTATGTGAATAGGAAAAAAAGTATATTTGCACTCTATACTGAAATAAAACAATTAATTAACAATAAGAACAAATAGTACACGAAATGCAAAACAAAGGATTTGTAAGAATTTTCGCCGTACTTTTGACGCTTGTCTGTATCTTCTACCTATCATTCTCGATGGTTTCGAACCGATACATGAAACAGGCCGAGGAAGCAACTGGTGGAGATCGCGTGAAGATGAGTTACTACTTAGATTCACTGTCGATGGAAAAGGTTTGGATGGGGTACACTCTTAAGGATGTGCGTGAGATGGAAATCAATCTCGGTCTAGACCTAAAGGGTGGTATGAATGTTATCTTGGAACTTAATGTTGCAGACATTCTTAGATCACTTTCAGACAACAACCAAAGTGAGAACTTTAAGAACGCTCTTGCTGCGGCTAATTCTAGAAGCTTGAAAGGGGAGAAAGATTTTATCAACCTTTTTGTGCAGGAGTTCAAAAGAGTAGACCCAAACGCTCGATTGGCAGCTATCTTTAGCACATTTGAGCTGAAAGATAAAATCAATCCTAACAGTACAGATTCTGAAGTTGA
This sequence comes from Bacteroidales bacterium, assembly GCA_051648105.1. Taxonomy (GTDB): domain Bacteria; phylum Bacteroidota; class Bacteroidia; order Bacteroidales; family UBA7332; genus UBA7332. The sequence goes on along the minus strand of JBOFEN010000102.1, from coordinate 61,785 downwards.
GGCTGTGCTTAAGGCTGAACTAGAGAGTGCTATTAGCAACTCGTTCAACGTTCTTCGTACTCGTATTGACCGTTTTGGAGTTGTATCTCCAAACATTCAGAGAATGGAGCAGGCGGGACGTATTTCAGTTGAGCTTCCTGGTGTTAAAGAGCCAGAGCGTGTTCGTAAGTTGCTTCAAGGAAGCGCAAATCTAGAGTTCTGGGAAACTTATGACAACGCTGAGATTTTGCCTGCATTGGCTAATGCAAACTCACTTCTAAGATCAACTCTTCCATCTAAGGATGAGAGTTCTTCAGTAGAAGAGGTGGCTGCAGAAGCTACTAAAACAGCAGCAGATTCTCTATTGAATAAAATTCAGGGTGCTGATGCATCTCAAGTTGCAGCTACTGAGGCTGAGTATAAGAGACAGAATCCACTATTTGCAGTTCTTCAACCAAGTGTTTCAGCTGACAGTCGTCCATTCTCTGGTCCTGTTGTTGGTATGGCTCACTATCGCGATACAACTGTGATCAACGCAATGTTGAATACTAAGATGGTTCGCGATCAACTGCCACGCAATGTTAGATTTGCATGGGAGGTTAAGTCTGCAGATGAGAAAGGCCAATTCTTCAGACTTGTTGCTTTGAAGGTAACAACTCGTACTGGTCTAGCTCCTCTAGGTGGTGATGTAATCACTGATGCAAATGCGGATTTCGCTCAAAATAGTTCGGCTTCAGTTGTAAGCATGGCTATGAATGCAGAAGGTGCTAAAACATGGTCTCGTATGACTCGTGAGAATAGAGGTAAATCAATCGCTATCGTTTTGGATAACCTTGTATATTCTTTCCCACGTGTAAACGATGAGATTACAGGTGGTCGTTCAGAGATCTCGGGTAACTTCACTCCAGAAGAGGCAAAAGACTTAGCTAACGTATTGAAGTCAGGTAAAATGGCAGCTTCAGTAAGAATCATTCAAGAGGAGATCGTAGGTCCTTCTTTGGGTGAAGAGGCAATTAGCTCAGGTGTATTGTCATTTGCTATTGCAATGGTACTTCTGGTTGTATACATGATGGCTATTTACGGTTTGATCCCAGGTTCAATTGCTACAATTGGTTTGGTTATTAACCTATTCTTCACTCTAGGTATCTTGGCTTCATTCCAAGCTGTATTGACACTTTCTGGTATTGCCGGTTTGGTATTGTCACTAGGGGTAGCTGTGGATGCTAACGTTTTGATCTATGAGCGTGCTAAAGAGGAGTTGCGTAATGGTAAAAATATCAGAAATGCAATTGAGGATGGTTATAACAATGCGTTCTCTGCAATCTTCGATGCTAACTTGACTTCAATTATTACAGCGATCATTCTATTCTCATTCGGTACTGGTCCTATTAAAGGTTTTGCTACTACTTTGATAATTGGTCTTGTAGCTTCATTCTTTACTTCGGTTTACCTAACTCGTTTGGTATATGAGCAAGGTCTAGAGCGTGGATGGTTCAAAAACCTTACGTTTACAACTGGGTTAAGCAAAAACCTATTTGTTAATCCTAAGATTGATTGGGTAGGTCTTCGCAAAAAAGGATATATCGTATCGTCTGTTGTTATCGGTATCTTTATATTGTCATTCTTCGTTAGAGGTTTGAACTATGGTATTGACTTTACAGGTGGTCGTAACTATATCGTAAGATTTGAGCAGCCAGTAAATACTCAAGATATTCAGAAGAGTCTTATGCCTCAGTTCGAGGATGGTGCTTTGAATGTAATCACTATTGGTGGAGAAAACCAAGTTCGTATTACAACTAACTACCGTATCACAGAGGATGCTCCTGAGATCGATGATCAGATCACAGCTAAAATGTATGAGGGTCTTAAGTCTAACTTGCCTGCTGGTATTACATTGGAGCAGTTTACTGAGAATCATATAATGAGTATTCAGAAAGTGGGTCCTGCTATTGCTAAGGATATCACAACTGGTGCTGTTTGGGCAGTTATGTTCTCGATGATTGGTATGGGTATCTATATCTTGATTCGTTTCCGCGATGCAGGTTTCTCTATGGGTACTATCGCTTCTGCGCTTCACGATACTCTTATCATTATCGGTGTATATTCGGTAGCTCATGGCTTCTTGCCATTCTCAATGGAGGTTGATCAATCATTTATTGCTGCTGTATTGACAGTAATTGGTTACTCGGTGAATGACACGGTTGTAATCTTTGACCGTATTCGTGAGATCTTGGGTCTTCACCCAAATAAAGATCGTAAGGATATGATCAATGATGCACTAAATACAACTTTGGCTCGTACTATCAGTACTTCAGCTTCAACAGCTATCGTACTTCTTTGTATGTTCCTTCTTGGTGGTGACATCATCCGTAGCTTCTGTTTTGCTCTACTAATTGGGGTAATCACAGGTACTTATTCAACTCTGTTTGTTGCTGTTCCAGTAGCTTATGAGGTAATGGGTAGAAAAAAGGTAGCTAAGAAATAATTATTCCTTATATATATAGAAAGAGGGAGATGACTAGAGTCATCTCCCTCTTTCTATATATAAGTATGATTTGTGAAACTTGAATGAAGTTTGTGAGCTTGTGAATGTTCTATAATAGACAAGGAGAGCTGGTTTAGATTATCTAAACCAGCTCTCCTTGTCTATTATATCGTGTTGATATTAATGTTTTTTCCACTCTTGTGGAGCAAGCATGTTTTCTGGAGCAAGTATCTTGTCTAGTTGCTCTTTGTCCATGATCTTATGTTCGAGAACTAGATCATAAACACCGCGTCCTGTTTCAAGTGCTTCCTTAGCAATCTTAGCACTGTTCTTATATCCAATGTATGGGTTCAATGCTGTGATCAGTCCAATTGAGTTGTATACCATATTACGGCAAATATCTTCATTTGCAGTGATGCCATCTACACACTTGTCGCGAAGAGCATCCATGGCATTTGAGATGAATGTAATAGACTCAAGAATTGCGTGAATGATAATTGGCTCCATTGCATTAAGCTGAAGTTGTCCAGCCTCAGCCGCAAATGTAACTGTTAGGTCGTTACCAATAACCTTGAAGCAAACCTCATTTACCATCTCAGGAATTACAGGGTTAACTTTACCTGGCATGATAGATGATCCTGGTTGAAGTGGTGGTAGGTTGATTTCATTGAATCCACAACGAGGGCCAGAAGACATAAGTCTTAGGTCATTGCTTATCTTAGAAAGTTTTACTGCCAATCTTTTTACTGCTGAAGAGTAGATAACGTATGATCCTGTGTCAGGAGTCGCCTCGATAAGGTTTGGTGCCTTGATGTAAGTCTGACCAACTATTTCTGTTAGCTTTAGAGTTACTAGTTCTGCGTATCCTTTTACAGCGTTGATACCAGTACCAATAGCTGTTGCGCCCATGTTGATCTCTAGAAATAGAGCAGCCATTTGGTTGATGCGTGTAATCTCCTCAGAAAGGTTTTCAGCAAATGCCTCAAACTCTTGACCTAGAGTCATAGGAACAGCATCCTGCATCTCTGTTCTACCCATCTTGATGACGTTAGAGAACTCTTGTCCTTTTTTGCGGAATGAGTCTACTAGAAGTTGGATATGGTTTACTAGGATTTGACTCTTAGCAAATAGACATATCTTAAGGGCTGTAGGGTATGCATCGTTAGTTGATTGAGAAAGGTTTACGTGGTCGTTTGGTGAAAGGAATTGATACTCTCCTTTGTTGTGACCAAGTATCTCTAGAGCAACGTTTGAGATAACCTCATTGGCATTCATGTTAGTTGACGTACCAGCTCCACCTTGTATCATATCTACAGGGAATTGGTCATCGAACTCTCCATTCATCACACGATTACATGCTTCCTCTATTGCGTTGAATAGATTTGTCTCAAGAACACCTAGTTCGTGGTTAGCTCTAGCTGCAGCTAGCTTAACAATACCTAAAGCTCTGATGAATTCGCGGTAGTCACTCAATTTTGATTTTGAGATCTGGAAGTTTCTAAGAGCACGTTCTGTCTGAATTCCATAATATGCATCTTTGGGTACTTTTAGTTCGCCTAAAGAGTCGCTTTCAATACGCATTTCCATAATAGTGGTTTATTTGATTTTGTTTTAGTCCAAAACTGGGCCAAACGGTGTTAAAATGTCAAATGTGTTGATTGGGGCTTATTTCTTAAGTTCCTTTTGTTCAGTGCAAATGTAATTAATCTTTCGTATCCTAAAACTTTTGAACTGATAAAATGATAGTAAATCTTACTATATTAACAGATAGTGTGTTTTTTATAATCACTCTATATTAATAAAGTTTATAGCCTCACTCTATAACAACACCTTTGAGTAAAAGATGTTCACAAATTACTTTTTGAGTTTAAAATGGCAATATTGCAAAGCTGATTGTTTAAGAATAGTTATCTTTGCTAGCTTAATAAATCGAATAACAATAAATTCAATAATATATCACTATATGGCAGCAAAACCATCGATTCCAAAAGGGACTAGAGATTTCACGCCAGTTGAAATGGCTAAGCGTAACTATATTTTCAATACTATCCGTGAGGTTTTTCATCTTTACGGTTATGAGCAGATCGAGACTCCTTCAATGGAGAATCTATCGACTTTGATGGGTAAGTATGGTGAGGAGGGAGATAAGCTACTCTTTAAGATACAAAACTCAGGTGATTTTACTTCTGGAGTATCAGATGAAGATCTTCTTGAGAGGAATGTGGCTAAATTATCTAGCAAAATGTGCGAGAAGGGGCTTCGTTATGACCTAACAGTACCTTTTGCACGATTTGTTGTAATGCACCGTAATGAGCTATCTTTCCCTTTTAAGCGTTTTCAGATACAGCCTGTTTGGCGTGCCGATAGACCACAGAAGGGACGATATAGAGAGTTTTATCAGTGTGATGCAGATGTTGTAGGTTCTGATTCCTTGATTAATGAGGTTGAACTAATTCAACTAATGGATGAAGTTTACCACAGATTTGGAATCAACGTATCAATAAAAATGAACAATAGAAAGATACTTTCTGGTATTGCTCAAATAATTGGTGCACCTGAGAAGATTGTTGATATTACAGTTGCTATTGATAAATTAGATAAGATAGGTCTAGATAAGGTAAATGATGAGCTTCTTTCAAAAGGAATATCGTCTGAAGCGATAGAGCTTCTTCAGCCTATTATTAACCTTCAAGGAACAAATCAAGAGAAGATCTCAGTGTTGAGAAATGTTCTTTCTGATTCAGAGGAGGGAATAAAGGGTGTAGAAGAGATGGCTTTCATCTTAAATAAGATTGATGTGCTTGGCATACGTTGCGATTTCGAGCTAGATTTGACTTTGGCTAGAGGACTAAACTACTATACAGGTGCAATATTTGAGGTTAAAGCACTTGATGTTGCTATTGGGTCTATTACAGGTGGTGGACGTTATGATAACCTAACAGGTGTATTTGGTCTAACAGGTGTTTCAGGTGTTGGTATTTCATTTGGTGCTGATCGCATATATGATGTATTGAACCAATTAGAACTCTACCCTGAGGATTCATTGCAAGCCACACAACTTCTCTTTGTTAATTTCGGTGAGAAAGAAGAGGAGTACTGTATGCAGTTGGCCTCTGAATTGCGTCGTCAAGGAATCAGAACAGAGCTATATCCTGAGTTTGCAAAAATGAAAAAGCAGATGGGTTATGCTGATGGTAAGAAGATTCCTTTCGTTGCACTAGTTGGTGCAAATGAGATGGAGGCAAAAAAGATAGGATTAAAGAATATGCTTACGGGCGAACAGTCTCTTCTCTCGGTAGAGGAGGTTGTGGAGCTTATTAAATAGAGCAATGGAAGATATACTCAACTCATTGAATGTTGGTCAACGCGATGCTGTCTTGTATAATGAGGGGGCCTCATTAGTTATAGCTGGTGCGGGTTCAGGAAAGACGAGGGTCTTGACCACAAAGATTGCATATCTTATGCATAAAGGGTTGCATCCCTCAACTATCTTGGCACTTACCTTTACGAATAAGGCAGCAAAGGAGATGAAGGAGAGGATAGGTAAGATTGTTGGAGCGGAAAGTGCATCCCGTCTATGGATGGGTACTTTCCACTCTATATTTTCGCGCATTCTTCGCTATGAGGCTGAGCATATTGGATTCACATCTGACTTCACCATATATGATGCAGCTGACACCAAAAGCCTTCTAAAGAGCATAATTAAGGAGATGAAGCTCGACGATAAGGTTTACAAACCTAATAGTGTCTATTCGAGAATATCGTCTGCGAAGAATGCACTCTATACTCCAGGTATGTATGCTGCGAATAAGGAGCTCGTAGAGCATGATTTTAGGAGCAAGATGCCAGAGATACGTAATATATATGCTACTTATGCAAATCGCTGTAAGCAAGCTGGTGCAATGGATTTTGATGATCTATTACTTTATACCAATATTCTTTTTAGGGATCACCCTGAGGTATTGGAGAAGTATAGAGCAAGGTTTATGTATCTGCTTGTAGATGAGTATCAGGATACGAACTATGCTCAGCACTTGATTGTAAAGCAGTTGTCTGCAAATCATAATAGGGTTTGTGTTGTTGGTGATGATGCTCAGAGTATATATTCATTCCGTGGTGCCAATATTGATAATATACTTACATTCAAGAATAGTTTTCCTGACTGTAGGATCTTTAAACTTGAGCAGAACTATAGATCTACTCAGACAATAGTTGATGCCGCAAATAGTTTGATAAAAAAGAATAGTCGCCAGATAGAGAAGCGAGTATTCTCTGAAAACGAGGTAGGCGATCCTCTCCTTCTTATGAGTGCTTACTCTGATTATGAGGAGGGTTATATGGTGGCTAATAGGATATCTGAGGTTAGGTTCTCATCTAATGATAGGTATGAGGATTTTGCTATTTTATATAGAACAAATGCTCAATCTCGTATTCTTGAGGAGGCAATGAGAAAGAGAAACATACCATATAAAATATATGGGTCTCTATCTTTCTATCAGCGTAAGGAAGTGAAGGATGTAACTTCTTATTTCAAGTTGATTGTTAATCCAAAGGATGAGGAGGCTTTCAAGCGTATAATAAATTACCCTGCTAGAGGAATTGGAAATACAACACTGGGAAAGATCATGGATGCAGCACTTCTATTTCAGAGCTCGCCATGGGATATACTATGTGATCCTATAGCTTTTAATCTCTCTATTAATGCAGGTACAGCAAAGAAGCTAAGAGGGTTTAAGGAGATCATTGATCAACTTAGAGAGATGTCTTCATTTCAGAGTGCTTCTGAGTTGGCTCACAATGTAGTCAAAATCTCAGGTATTATTGCAGATCTAAATTCGGATAATACAGTTGAGAATATGAGTAAGCGTGAAAATGTTGAGGAGCTTCTTAAAGGTGTTGAGGAGTTTTGTCAGATGAAAAGAGAGGAGGGAGTGGAGAGTGCTTCTTTAAGTGATTTCCTTAGTGATATCTCTCTTGCTACTGATCAAGATAACGATACGGAGGAGGATAAGAATAAAGTGACTCTTATGACTATTCACTCAGCTAAGGGTCTAGAATTTAAGCACGTATTTGTAGTGGGTCTTGAGGAGGAGTTATTCCCATCTCAGATGACTGTTGGCTCTCCACGTGAGCTGGAGGAGGAGAGACGTCTATTCTATGTTGCAATAACAAGAGCTGAGAAGAGTTGTACACTAACATATGCTAAGAGTCGCTTTAGGCATGGCCAATCAAATAGCTGTAGGCCTAGTCGTTTTCTTCAAGACATTGATCCTAATTATATTAGTGAACCAGGATCTGTTTCAGGACAATCTCTTTTTGCCGAGGCATCGACGAGGGTCGTAGGAGAGAGTCAGAAGGTTAAACAGGGGTCTTATGGTGCTTTACAGCAGCAGGTAGTTGATCGTGCATCGGCATTTAGGCAAGGCTTAAAGCCAATAGCAACAACATCGGCCGTAAGTAGTAATGTCACTAGTGATGTTGCTAAAGCAGAAGGAGGTCTTGTAGCTGGAGTTCGTGTAATGCATGAACGATTTGGTCAAGGTGTTGTTAAAGCTATAGAAGGCGATGGAGACAACCGCAAGGCTGTAGTCTATTTTGACAACTTCGGTGAGAAGAATTTACTACTTAGGTTTGCAAAGTTGAGTATCGTTGGATAAGGAATTTAAAAATAATCGTATATATATAAATAGATGGTAGATTTCAAACAACTTCCCTCTCCATGTTATGTTATGGAGGAGGATAAATTGAGAGCCAACCTTGAGTTGATTAAGAGTGTGAAGGAGCGTGCTGGTGTCAATATCATTTTGGCGTTTAAGGCATTTGCAATGTGGAAAGCTTTTCCAATAATTCGTGAATATGTACCACACTCTACTGCGAGTTCTGTAAATGAGGCTCAATTAGCTTTTGAGGAGATGGGTAGTTTAGCACACACTTATTCACCGGCATATTCAGACTCTAACTTCTCAACTTTCTTAAAGTATAGCAGTCACATTACATTTAACTCACTATCCCAGTGGGAAAGATTTAAGCCTATGGTAGATCAGGATGGCTGTAAGGTTTCGTGCGGGTTACGTATTAATCCTGAATATTCTGAGGTGGATACAGATCTGTATAATCCTTGTGCTCCGGGATCAAGAATGGGTATTATTGCAGATTTGATTGGTGATAAGTTACCTGAGGGTATTGATGGCCTTCATTTTCATACTCTTTGCGAATCTACATCATTCGACCTAGAGAAGACTCTTTTGCAAGTAGAATTGAAGTTTGGTAAACTTCTTAAGCAGGCTAAATGGTTAAACATGGGTGGAGGTCACTTGATGACCAGAAAGGGTTATAATGTAGATCACCTTGTTGGAGTACTAAAGAATTTTAGGTCTAAATTTCCTCACCTAGAGATAATACTAGAGCCAGGTAGTGCTTTTGCTTGGCAGACTGGCGAACTTATGGCCTCAGTAGTAGATATTGTAGAAAATAGAGGTATATCAACTGCTATATTAGATGTCTCTTTTGCTTGTCATATGCCAGACTGTTTGGAGATGCCTTATAAGCCTGTAATTCGTGGTGCTTATCATGAGCCAGTTGAGGGTAAACCAACCTATAGAATGGGAGGTAATAGCTGTTTAAGCGGTGATTTTATGGGTGACTGGTCATTCGATGAGCCTTTGAAAATAGGGGATATGATCATATTTGAGGATATGATTCACTATACGATTGTTAAGACTACAATGTTTAACGGGATAAGTCATCCAACTCTAGCTATGTGGAAGAGTGATAATACACTTGAAATATATCGAGAGTTTGGTTATCAGGACTATAAGATAAGGATGAGCTAACTACTCTTAAACTTTAATATGAAGCCATTTAATTGGAGGTTTGTTAGTTTTATTATTGGGGTTTTGCTCTTGATAGAGTCTGCCTTTTTGGCAATAACAACCCTTGTAGCTCTTTATCATAAGGGTGGAGATGTTGAGGATTTCTTCATCACGACCCTATTGACTCTTCTTTTTGGAGGTGGCCTTGTCTATAGGATGAAGGATCACCCCTCAGATATGCATAAAAGAGAGGGTTTCTTTATAGTATCCATCTCTTGGGTAGCACTATCGATATTCGGTATGATACCCTTTGTTATAAGTGGAGCGATACCCTCCATAACGGATGCTTTCTTTGAGACAATGTCTGGGTTTACAACCACAGGGGCTAGTATACTAAATGATATCGAGTCTCTACCTAGAGGAATCCTTTTTTGGAGAAGTATTATTCAGTGGTTAGGAGGTATGGGTATCATTGTGTTTACGCTAGCACTTTTACCTATGCTTGGAATTAATGGAGGCGTTCATCTCTTTAATTCAGAAGCACCTGGATTGACTCACGATAAGTTAAGTCCTAGAATTGACCAGACAGCGAAGAGGTTATGGGGGATGTACTTAGCCATAACAGCAGTATTAGCTGGATTGCTTTACCTAGGGCCTATGGATATGTTTGACTCAGTATGTCATGCATTTACTACTATGGCAACTGGAGGGTTCTCAACTAAACAGGCCAGTATAGCTCATTGGGATTCAGCATATATAGAGTATTTACTTACGCTATTTATGTTTATTGCAGGAACTAACTTTACTCTTGTTTACTTCCTCATTAACGGAAGATTCAAGAAGCTAAAGGAGGATGAGGAGTTTAGATTCTATGTGGGTTGTGTAGTATGTTTTTCATTATTTATAACGGCTGTTTTACTTTGGACAGGTGTATATAGTGATGTTGAATATGCCTTCAGAACCTCACTCTTTCAGGTAGTTTCCCTTATGACAACAACAGGGTTTGCTACAGCAGACTTTATTGTTTGGGGGACTCTATTTTGGGTTTTGATGTTAATCATCATGTTGCCTGGAGGTAGCGCTGGATCTACTAGTGGAGGTATGAAAATGATCAGAGTGATAGTTCTGATCAAAAATACACTTAATGAGTTTAAACGACAAGTTCACCCCAATGCAATACTCCCAGTTAGGATAAATAAGACTGTAATACCATATGATCTTGTAACAAAGGTTTTGGCTTTCATGTTTATCTACCTAATGATTATTCTCGTAAGTGCTCTTTTCTTGACAGCTTTAGGTACAGGTTTTGAGGAGGCAATAGGTTCAGTTATCACAAGTATCAGCAACGTAGGTCCAGGGCTTGGAGAGACTGGGCCAGCTGGTAATTTTGCTAATCTACATCCAGTAGCCAAATGGTACCTATCATTTGTGATGTTGGTAGGTCGATTAGAATTATTTACCGTATTAACAATCCTCTCTCCGGCTTTCTGGAGAGAGTAGATATCATAAATATCATATAAATGGATAGATTAACCCTCGAAAGGTTGATCTATCCATTTATTAGTTAGATTTCCTCCTATTACAATTTTACAAGATATAATATTTCCTGTTTGTAGTTTATACATATTGGCTATCTATATCCAATCATCTGACTATTCGAGGTATGTGAATTATTATATATAGATTAAATAATTAGGTCTACTATATCTATATATTGTTTTGTCTCTTCAACTAATATGTAGTATATTTGAGGCTAATAAAGAAAAGTTGAGCTAATATTATTAATTATGCTAAATAGACCGTTGAAAAATAGACTGATGATTGTTGCTTTTGCAGGAGGATTGACCTTGACCTCTTGTAGTTCTGCTAAGGAAGTTGCCTATTTCCAGAATATTGAAGAACAAATATTACTGAGTGAACAACTAAAAACATCCATTAATTACGAGCCCATAATAGGAGTTGACGACAGATTGTCTATTACAGTTTCGGCTCTAGATCCAAATGGTGCTGCTCCATTCAACCTTCCAGCAGTCTCATATCTTCAACCAGGTGAGAAGTTAATAGCAGCAACTCCTAACTTGCAGAGTTACTTGGTTAGCGTCAATGGAACAATAGATTTTCCCATAATAGGTACTATTAAAGTTGCAGGCTTAACTAAACTACAATTGATCGATCTTTTAAAAGAAAAGATCTCGATGTATTTAAACAGTCCGCTTGTAAATATAGAGTTCATGAACTATAGAGTCTCTATTTTGGGAGAGGTTAATAGGCCAGGCTCAATATCCGTTTCTACAGATAGATTGTCAATACTAGATGCAATAGCTATGGCTGGTGATCTAACCATATATGGAGAGAGAAATAATATACTTCTAATACGTGAATCAGATGGAAAGCGAGAGTTTCACCGCTTTGACCTTACAAATTCAGAGTTGTTCGAGTCACCATATTTCTATTTACGTCAAAACGATGTTATTTATGTTGAGCCAAACAAACCAAGGCAGAAAAACTCTAAGTTCAGCCAAACAGATCAGTTTAATCTGTCACTTGTATCGGTAGTTGTTAGTGCAGCATCAGTAATAGCATCACTATTAATAGCACTGCTTTTGAAGTAGTGTCTCTTTTAATGGGTAAATTGAATATTAAGATAGAATATTTGTATCATGCATAATCAAGAGTTGATAGATATAAGAGAGTTAGTAACTAAGTACTTGCGTCATTGGAAATGGTTTTTATTATCATTTTTTGTAGTTGGATTTATTGCAGTTGCTTATATAAAAATTGTAGCACCTACGTTTCAGGTTAAAGCTAATTTATTGGTTAAAGAGGATGACTCAAAGGGTGGTATGGGTGCATCAATGCTCAAAAATTTTAGCTTTGGGTTCCCAGGCTCTATGGATGTTGATGACGAGTTACATGTAATTTCGTCTCACTCTATATTGAAGCAGACAGCTCTTAAGTTAGGTTTAACCACCAAATATGAGGAGAGCCGATATGGGGTTAAAAAGTATATTCGCTATGGAGACGAAGCAATAAAAGTAGAAGCAATAGATTTTTCGTTGGATACTCTTTCAGTTTCACTCTCACTTAAAGTTAAATTGAACGCTTCAGGAGGAGCAAAGATTGAGATTAATAAAGGACGGAAATCAATAGGTGTGTTTAATTTGGAGAAACTACCAGCAGATATTAATACTGAGTATGGTATACTACGTTTTGCGGAAACAAAATATAGGTTAGTAGGTGAAGCACAAAATTATAAAGTTAATATAGCTGGAGGGGATCTTCTTGCAGAGGAATTAGATAGATATGTTTACTTTGACCTTGCTAGTAAGAAGGCAAATGTTATTAGTATATCAACACAGACAAAAAACACCAAACTAGGAAAGGAAATAATCAATACCGTGATGGCGTTATACAACGATGATGCTATACGTGAGAAGAATATTGAGTCAGAGAACACTTCTCGTTTTATTGATGAGAGACTCCGTATTATTACAGATGAGTTGACTGAAGTTGAGTCAGAGATTGAGAGCTATAAGAAGGCTAATCGATTATTTGATGTTGAGTCAGAGGCTAAGTTGATGTTAGAGCAGAATGGTGAGCTTAGATCTAAAATATTAGAGGTTGAGACTCAATATAATATTGTAGAGCTACTTTATTCATTTGTTTCATTACCAGATAATAAATATTCTTTAGTGCCTAATAGTCTAGGTATTACAGATAAAGGGGCTGTCGATGCAATACAGGCTTATAACACAGTACTATTAGAAAGAATCAAACTATCTCAGAATACTCAGCCAAATAACCCTATACTTGTATCAATTAATGAGCAGATTGATGCTATGAGAGGGAATGTTTTACTTAGTATTCAAGGAGTGAAACAAGGCTTAATGGTATCACGTGATGATCTTAGAAAACAAGAATCCTTATTCAATAGTAGATTTACTCAAGCACCAACAATTGAGAAGGAGTTTGTTGAGATTAAAAGAAAGCAGATATTAAAAGAGCAACTATATCTTTTCTTGATGGAGAAAAGAGAAGAGAATTCTTTGACTCTTGCTGTAACAGCACCAAAAGGAAAGATTATTGACTCGGCTTATGTTATAAGTGATCCAGTAGCACCGAGATCTAAGGTAATTCTTCTAGGTGCAATGTTTATTGGATTCTTGTTGCCTATTGTTGTCATTTATATCCTTGATCTATTAAGAGTACATTTAGAGTCTAAGTCAGAATTGGAGAAGTTAACTTCAATACCAGTATTAGGAGAGATTTGTCATAATAAATCAGGTGATAACATTGTAGTAAAGGAGGGCCTAACAACTTCTATTGTTGAGCTATTCCGACTTATTCGTACCAACATACAGTTCGTGCTTAATAGGAAAGAAGAGAAGGTTATATTAGTTACCTCTACGTTAAGTGGTGAGGGTAAATCTTTCATCGCAATAAACTTTGCACTCTCTCTTTCTTTGATGAAGAATAAGAAAGTTGTTCTAGTGGGATTGGATATACGTAAGCCTCGATTGGTAGAGTATATGAATATGAGCAGTAATCCAATTGGAATTACTAACTATCTTTCAGATGAGGATCTAAATCCACAGGATATAGCAGTTCACTCTAGTCAGTGTGGTAACTTAGATATTATTGTTTCTGGTCCAATACCCCCAAATCCAGCAGAGTTGCTTCTTGGGGAGAGGCTAGATAGGATGTTCGATTACCTAAGACAGCACTACGACTACATAGTTGTAGATAGTGCACCAGTTGGAATGGTTTCGGATACCTTCTCAATAGATAGGATAAGTGATGCTACATTATATGTTTGTAGAGCAAACTACTCAAAGAGAGATAGTATTCGCTATGCAGAGTCTATCGTTACTCAAAATAGGCTTAAAAAAGTATCACTCATTATTAACGGAACTCAAACTCAGACTGGGTATGGTTATGGGTATGGAGAGAAGCGATAGTATGGAGTATCACTAGCTGTTTTATGAGGTTTGTTTTCTTGGGAATATTGCCTACATCATTTAATAAGCTAATGTTAAAGTTTTGTTATTTGTAAGGTAGAGAATGGCTTATGAAGAGTTTGATAAAGAAGTCTAATCATGTCAGATAATAGAAAAATTGCAGTAAATACATTAGCATTATTCTTTAGAATGGTAGTTAATGTGATAATTATGCTTTATGTCTCTAAGGTAATATTGAGGGAGTTAGGTATAATCGATTTTGGTATTTATAACATAGTGGCTGGGCTTGTTGTTTTCTTTGCTTTCGTAAATGAATCCATGGGTACAGCATCACAAAGATTTATCTCATTTGCTATTGGAAGGTCAGACCCACGACTAATCTCAAATACTTTAAATGTTAGTGTTTTAGTACACTTTATTATAGCAGTAGTAGTAATAATATTAGCAGAGACTATTGGTTATTATTATTTTGAAAGAAACATTGTTATACCTATAGATAGATATGATATATCTAGAGTAGTATACCATTTTTCAGCAATAACACTTTTTGTTAATTTATTGTTAGTCCCAGTTTCAGCTTGGTTAAATGCGAATGAAGATTTGGTTATTGTAGCGGTTTTTGGGTTCATAGAAACTATACTAAAACTTATTCTTTCAGTATTATTGGCTCAAAGTGTTTTTGATAAATTAATAACTTATTCTCTAGGATTGTTATTTATTTCAATAATATCATTTTTTATTCAAGTGATATATTCCTACCTTAGATATTCTAATTTTAGACTAAGTCGATTAATAGATCCTGGTATATTAAAACAAGTAGGAGTCTTTGCTTCGTTCGGGCTCATTGGGAATTTATCTACTATTGGACGTACTCAAGGAAATG
The DNA here is from genome assembly GCA_051648105.1 of Bacteroidales bacterium. Taxonomy (GTDB): domain Bacteria; phylum Bacteroidota; class Bacteroidia; order Bacteroidales; family UBA7332; genus UBA7332. The sequence continues at coordinate 46,668 of JBOFEN010000102.1, read as the reverse complement.
CGCTTCTACTTAATATGTTTTTTGGAGTCATTCTAAATACGGCATATGCCTTATCTAATCAAGTAATAACCCAAGTTGTAAATTTTTCAACAATTATTACTCGGTCTTTTATGCCACAAATCGTTAAGTCTTTTTCTAATGGAGATTTGACTAGATTCCAAATACTTATCTTTAATTCCCTAAGATATTCATTTATTGTAATGAGTATTTTAGTAGTCCCTTTAATTGGAGAAATTGAGTTTGTTCTATCTTTATGGATTGATACTTACCCCCCAATAACAGTTAATATTTGTCGTCTAATGTTGATACAGTCTGTATTGTTTGCAGTGATTTATCCCTTAGATTTATCGTTACAAGCATTAGGTCGAATCAAGTTAAATCAGATACTTGTAGCTCTCGTTACTATATCTTCCATGAGTTTTTCATATTTTGCTTTAGTTAATGGGAGTGATCCTGAAATTGTTATTTGGGCAAATATATTTAATTACATTACAATATTTATCTTTAGGATTATATATTTAAGAAGAGTCGTTCGTATATCTTTATATAGGTTTTTCTCAGAGGTAGTGATTAAAATTGTCATTATTTCAATTATAGCCTATGTATTATTGAGGTTATCTTATTTGTTTTCAGATTACACTCTGATTAGAATATTATTTGTTTCGACTTCTTTTGGTGTTACATCCCTATTAATTGGGTTAAAGCGAGAAGAAATTATTTTTTTATTTAACTATATTCTTTACAAAACTAAGATGTTTAAAAGAATATAAATGACTCTATGGTTAATTCAAAGCGTATGGATATTAATACTAGATCTGATAGTAAATATACTAATCCTATCTTTTTCCCGTTACTAATAATTGGAGCAATCTTTGGTGTTGTTTTTTATGACTTGTTTAAATTAGATTGGATTGATGAGATACTTACATTTCTCTTAGTAATAATCTTTGTATATGAGTATATATATGGGAGAGTAAAAGTAATTAAACCTTTAATTGTTGTATTCTTAGTATCATTATTCTACTTATTTTATTCATTTAAGATTTCCTCAAATTTACCATATGCTATTATTTCAGATTATATAGTGCAAGTAAAGCCATATCTTGCATTCTTCTGTACATTACTTTTAGCCCCAATTTTAACACCTAAACAAAAGCAAATAATAAGATTTCTATGTTGGGCAATATTTATTTATTTGACAATTATTTCTTTAAGTGGGGTGAGTTCAATAAACTATTGTTTTAGCCACCCATCCCGCTTTGCAACCACAGCAGTAGTTACAAGTTTTTTGTTTTTATATGCTTCAAATTGGTCTTTAAAGACGGTATTTATTGTAATATTATTTCTTTCAATAGGTCTTGCTTCAACTAGGGCTAAATTTGTTGGGTTTTTCGTATTAATGTCTTTTTTTCTATTATGGAGGCTTTATGGTAATAGGTTTCAGTTTAATCCAAAGCAACTGTTACTTGTATTATTTATTTTTTCTATATCTATTTGGTTTGCATGGGATAAAATTGATTTCTATTTTATATCAGGAGCATTTGATCATGATGAGGCCTTCGCCCGACCTGCTCTTTATTTGGGGGCTATTAGGATTCTATTTGATTATATCCCATTCGGAAGTGGCTTTGCAAGCTATGCAACATACTTCTCAGCAGTATACTACTCCGATATTTATTATGATTACCAATTGAATAATTTTTGGGGTTTAAGTGAGGACTTTAGTGCATTTATTGCTGATACATACTATCCGGCATTAGCTCAGTTTGGGTTTGTGGGTATAATTTTATTCAGTTACTTTTGGGTATATATTTACAAACAAATAAAGTGTTTTGAAATATCAAAATTTAGTTTGCCGTTTACTAGCGTAGTGTATTTAGGTATTGCTTTTTTTACCATCGAGTCAGTAGCCGATTCAACTTTTACTCATAATAGAGGCGTTTTGGTATTAATGATTATGGCTCTTAGTATATCTGAGTTGAGAGATTTATTTTTAGCAGATAGATTCATTTCAAAATAAGTTGCTAAATATATTTATATTTGATGCGCTAAATTGATATGTTTCTCTTATGAATTATGGTGATCAGTGTCACTATATTTAAATAATTGGTATGTATATTTATATTATTGGTTGATATTTATGAAAGTTGCTATTCTTACTCACAATGCGTATAATAATTATGGAGGTATCTTGCAAGCATATGCTCTTAAAACCTATATTGAAACTTTAGGGCATGATGTTCATGTGATTCGTAGAGTCTCTAATAGGAATGTATTCATGTTTGTTATTGGGGAGATATACCATCTTTTTAAGTACTATAAGTATAAGAGGGTTTTATCATTTGTATATAAATATGTGTATCCAGGTGTGCATAAGTCAAAAGTTTATTCTCAAAGGCAGATAGAAGAATTAGAAGATTCATTTGATGCGTGGATTGTTGGAAGTGACCAAGTATGGAGATATTCCTTTTGTAGCCAATTTGATTATGATTTTTTTCTCAAGTTTCTTAAGTCTGATTCGGTTTTAAGAATAGCGTATTCAGCGTCTTTTGGTGTTGACACCTGGGAGTTCTCGTCTAAAGAAACAAAGATTATTACAGATCTGCTTGCTCAATTTAATTTAGTAAGCACAAGGGAGAAAAGTGGTGTTGAATTGTGTGCTAGATATCTCAAATGCAATACAATTAGTTTACCTGATCCAACTATGCTGTTCGATGCTAATTTTTATTCATCATTGATAGATAATACAGAAGAAATATTAATTCCTAGCAATGGTGTTTTTTCTTACTTTATTGGTGACTTGCCTTTTTTAGACAACTTAATTGAAGATTTACAGAAAGAGTTAAATATTGATTACAATACTCGATGTAGATTATATATATCTGAGCCTGTAATTTCTGTTGAGCAATGGCTTTATAATATTAAGACATCAAAGTTTGTAGTTACCGATTCCTTTCATGGCTGTGTTTTTTCAATTTTATTTCGAAAGCAGTTTATAGTTTGTGATAATGTAAGGGGGGGGAGTACAAGAGTTAACTCTTTGTTGTCAGATTTAAATATTTCATCATCAAGAATAGTCAATTCATTAGATCATTCTAATATTAGTGATATAGTTTCAAAAGAGATTGATTACGATTCTGTATTTATATTATTAGACAAAAACAGAAAGTTAGCGAAGTCTTTTTTGTCATTTTAATATTTAGACTTCAATAATCTTCTGCATCTTCGAGTTAAAGGCCTGTTAATGTCGGTGTTACATGTTTTGTCGGAGTAATTGTTTCACCCTTTTTTAATATGTGTATGGTTAATATAAGTAAGGATAGATGTATAGGGTGTAATGCTTGTTCTCAGATTTGTCCTAAAAATTGTATTTCTCTCTGTGAAGATCATGAGGGTTTTCTTTATCCAAACATAGATGAGAATTTATGTGTAAATTGTTCACTATGTGAGAAAGTTTGCAAGGCATTAGACATGTCTTCATTTCCTTTTAAAGTTCCAATAACTTATGCTGCAAGATGTAAAGATGATAACCTTAGGTCTGAAAGTTCATCTGGTGGTATATTCTCTCTTCTAGCGGAGAATATTATTAGTAGAGGAGGTGTTGTGTTTGGGGTTCGCTTTGATGCTAATTGGGAAGCAGAACATTTTTATATTGAGCGTATTGAAGATATTCCCCTTTTTCAGGGGTCAAAATATATTCAGAGTCGTATAGGAAATAGCTTTGTTGTTGCCCAAGAATTTCTAAATGTTGGTAGAGAGGTCTTGTTTTCAGGAACCCCTTGTCAGATTGCTGCACTAAAGTTATTTCTGAGAAAAGATTATATAAACCTTTTAACCGTAGATTTTGTGTGCCATGGAGTACCATCACCAAAAGTTTGGAGGCTTTATAAAGAGGAATTACTATATCGACTTAATGATAATACATCTCGTACATCTAATTTAAAACCTCATATTATTGATATAAAATTTAGAGATAAGACTACTGGATGGAAAAGTTCTTCTTTCTCATCCACAATCAAAAGATCAGATAATAGTATTACTTTTTTTTCTCAGCAGCATAGTCAAAATAGATTTATGCGTGGATTTTTACTTGATCTTTATTTAAGGCCATCTTGCCATAAATGTCCATCTAAAAACTTTAAGTCTGGGAGTGATCTTACAATAGCTGATTTTTGGGGTATACAAACAATTCATCCAGAATTAGATGACGATAAAGGTGTGTCATTAGTTATGATTTCTACTTTAAAGGGAGAAACAATCTATAGATATATCTATGCTTATATAGAAAGCATAAGAGTGAGTTATGAGTCAGCTGTTAGAGGTAATGCGAGTATTATAAAATCTTCTAAATCACATAAGAATAGATCACTTTTCTTTAAAGATATTGATCATACTCCAATTGTTAAGTTGATAGATATGTATGGAACAAAAAGCTTTAGGATGAGAATTGTATCTATTACTAGATGGTTAGGATTTTATGATTATATAGTCAAATTAATACGTAAATAATATATTGTTTTTATTTAATGCTATCTCTATTTAAATTTTAACTTGTTATGAAAATTTGTTTTGTAAATTCTATATTATATACCCCTTATATGGGTAAGATACCCAAGAAAGAGTCCATAGAGGATACTATGGCGTATAAATTATGTAAAGCATTTTCTGATAAGGGACATGATATTACATTATTCGCAGCAACCGAGTATAAGCCAATTAATAATAGTTTACCACCATTTGATATAATATTTCTAAAATCTGATTTTAAAGTATTATTTAGGCCAGCAGTTTTACCTCTGCATTTATCATTATTTAATAAATTGATCAGAGATGATTTTGATATAATTATTTCTAGTGAGTTTTTTTCAATAAATACACTTATTGCTTCATCATTGTTTAGAAAGAGATGTTTTATTTGGCAAGAGCTTTCTAGTCATAATTCTTTATTTTTTAGAATTCCATCTCGAATATGGTATAGTGTCATAGGTAAGGTGATTAAGTCTAGAGTTATAGCTAGATCAGAGTTGGCGAAAGATTTTATTTCTAAATATAGCTCTAATGTCTTACCAATCGTGATAGAACATGGGGTTTCCTTCCCGGATATTGACGTTAAAACTAAAAAAAAGGATCAATTTATTATTGTTGCTCGTTTGGTAAGAAGTAAGAATATTGACTCAATAGTTTATAAGTTCGCTAAATTCTACTTTAGTAACCCTTCTTATACTTTAATTATTGTAGGTGATGGTGAACTTAAAGATGAATTAATCTTACTATGTAATGAATTAGGTATATTAGATTCTGTTAAGTTTCTTGGATTTAGATCTCATGATGATTTACTACCAATATGGATAGAAAGCAAGGCTTTGTTAATTGATACACAGAAAGACTTAAACATGCTTTCAGTTCCAGAGTCAATAGCTTGTGGTACACCTGTTATAATGAACGAAGTGCCATTGAGTAGACATTACATATCAAAACATAACTTAGGGATAGTGAAAGAGGGTTGGGATGCTGACGAAATGCAGTTTGTTGTAGATAATAATTCAGAACTAGTTGCTAATTGTCTAGAATATCGCAAATCTCTTTCTGTTTCACATGTTGTAGATCAATTTATATCACTTTATGAAGATACTCTTAATAAATAAATTCTATTACCCTCGCGGAGGCGACTGTACATATACCCTAAACTTAGAGAAGTTACTTCTTGCTGCTGGTCATGAGGTAGCTGTCTTTGCATCAAAGTATAGTGAGAATTATAACTCAGTTTGGTCAGATTACTTTCCAGAGGCAATAGATTTCTCGGGGGGAGTGGTTAGTAAGTTAAAGGCTGCTAGTAGAGCTGTTCTTGGTACTGGTGTTAAGGATAGGTTTGTAGATCTATTAAATAGCTTCAACCCCGATATTGTTCATATTAACAATATACACTCATATATATCTCCCATCGTAGCAGAGTTATCTAAACAATATGGAATACCTGTTGTATGGACACTTCATGATTATAAGCTCATCTGTCCTTCCTATTCATGTTTATGCAAGGGGGAAGTGTGTGAGAGCTGTTTTGTAGATAAATCACAAGTTTTGAGGAAGAGATGTATGAAAGGGTCTTTGCCAGCTAGTCTTATAGCATATGTTGAAGCTTCTAACTGGAATAGGAACCGCATTGAAAATTCGACAGATCTATATATATGCCCAAGCTTGTTTATGAAGAGTAAAATGAAGCAGGGGGGATATGCTGAAGATAAACTCATTCACCTATCTAATTTTGCACCTATATTGCCTGCACTTCAGCTCAATAAATCTGATTACTACTGTTATATCGGGAGACTATCCTCTGAGAAGGGAGTTCGAACACTGCTAGAAGCAGTAAGAGATATAAAAAAACCTTTGATAATAATTGGAGGAGGTCCACTTTTGGATGAACTAAAGTCTGAGTTTAGCTCTTCTTTGATTACTTTTACCGGACCTTTAGAGCCATCTAAGGCTTTAGAAATTGTTTCTAAGGCACGTTTCTCAGTAACTCCTTCCGAGTGGTATGAGAATAATCCACTTAGCATTATTGAGTCTCTTTGTATGGGTACTCCTGTTTTGGGAGCCAATATTGGTGGTATTCCAGAGTTGATACATGATGATCAAAATGGTATACTCTTCAAACCCAAGTCAAGAGAGTCATTGGAGCAAGGGATAAAAAAGATGTTCTCTCTTGAGTTCGATTATCAGAGAATATCTGATGATGCAAAAGAGAGGTATAGTTCTACAAGGTATATTAATAGTTTGACTGGAATATACCAACAACTACAAAACAAACATGCAAATAAATAGAATACCGAATCCCACGGATGTTAGTATAATCACAACATACAGATGTCCTATGCGATGCAAGATGTGTGATATATGGCAGAATCCTACAGACCCTAAACAGGAGATTAAGCCCGAGGAGCTTGAGATGCTACCACAACTTAAGTTTATTAATCTGACCGGAGGTGAGCCTTTCGTTCGTGAAGACCTTGAGGAGATTGTGGCTGTTGCATTTACAAAGGCACCACGAGTAGTGATATCTACCTCTGGGTGGTTTGAGGATAGAATAATTAAGATGGCTGAGAGATTTCCCAATATAGGTATTCGAATCAGCATAGAGGGACTATCGCAGAAGAATGATGAGTTGCGTGGTAGAGAAGGCGGATTTGATAGAGGCCTTCGAGTTTTGATGCGCCTTAAGGAGATGGGTGTGAAGGACATTGGATTTGGGATAACTGTCTCAAATAATAACTCTCAAGATATGCTCTCTTTATATAGGCTAGCACAGAATCTAAATATGGAGTTTGCCACGGCTGCCTTCCATAACTCTTATTACTTTCACAAGAGCGATAATGTGATTACGAATAAAGAGGAGGTTATTGCCAATTTTGAGACTCTGATAAATCTACAATTAAAGGAGAAACATCCAAAGTCTTGGTTTAGAGCTTTCTTTAATATGGGGCTGATAAACTATATCCAAGAGAAACCACGAATGTTACCATGTGAGGCAGGGACAGTAAACTTCTTTATTGACCCTTATGGAGAGGTATATCCTTGTAATGGTCTTGAGGAGGCTTATTGGAAAGAGAGTATGGGTAATATCAGAATGATAAACTCTTTTGATGAACTATGGAATAGTGATCAAGCTAATCGAGTCAGAGAGTTGGTTCGTAAATGCCCAAAGAACTGCTGGATGGTAGGTACTGCTGCTCCTGTGATGAAGAAATATATTCGTCATCCACTACAGTGGGCCGTTACAAATAAACTCAGATCCCTCAGAGGGATGCCAGCATCCTTAGTCTCAGAGAAGTTTGATGTAGGACAAGATCCTCTTCAAGGAAATCTAAATAGAAAATAAGATTACCATAGATACTATGAAAATTGTCGTAACAGGCACGCGTGGTATACCCAATATAATGGGAGGTGTTGAGACCCATTGCGAAGAGCTCTACCCAAGGCTCTCCGCAATGGGCTTTAATGTTTTACTACTCAGAAGATCCTCGTATGTTGATACTGCAAATACTTTGAGCAGTTATAAGGGTGTAGACTTGATGGATGTTTATGCGCCAAGATTGAAGAGTGTAGAGGCAATTGTACACACTTTCCTATCAATTATACGTGCTAAGAAAGAGAGGGCTGATTTATTACACATTCATGCAATTGGGCCCGCCATATTAACTCCCTTTGCCAAGCTTTTAGGCTTAAAGGTACTATTCACTCACCATGGTCCCGATTATGATCGTCAGAAGTGGGGGAGATTAGCCAAGTTTATTCTAAAGATGGGCGAGAGAATGGGTACTAAATATGCTGATGAGGTGATTGTCATATCGAGTGTGATTGCTGAGTCTCTAAATAGATTATATGGACGAGATAATACGAACCTAATCTATAATGGAGTACCAAAGCCCAATAAGAGTGACCGAACAGACTACATAGAATCACTCACTCTTACCAAGGGTAGATATATTGTAGCATTGGGGCGTTTTGTTGAGGAGAAGGGTTTTCACCATCTTGTAAATGTATTTAGCTCTCTTGATCAAAGTGAATATAAGTTAGTTATAGCTGGAGACTCAGACCATCCTTCTACATATTCTGATTCACTAAAAGAACAAGCAACGAGTGCTGGAGTAATACTAACGGGTTTCATTAGAGGGGAGTCATTAAACCAGTTGATGAGTAATGCTGCACTTTTTGTTCTGCCATCTTACCATGAAGGTCTACCAATAGCTCTACTAGAGGCCATGAGTTATAATCTACCAGTTCTTGTTAGTGATATTCCAGCCAATCTACAAGTCAAAGGTCTCACCGAGGATGACTATTTTAGGGTTGGTGATGAGGGTGATCTTCTTCAATCATTAAGAGCCAAATTATCTATGCCTCTTATCTCTAAAGGGTACGATTTAGGTCCATATAACTGGGATACTATTGCAGATCAAGTAGCACAATGTTATAATAAATTACATATATGAAATTAAGTCAGTTGATACTTTTGTCTGTGATTTTACTACTAACTTCATGTAGTAAAGATTACGACTCAACATTAAGGGGAAAATGGCAACTAAGAGAGAGAGTTACTCCACAAGAGTCTGTTGTGAGAGATTCATTATTCTATAACTTCGATAATTATGTATTCTGCTTTCAGAAGCTAAATACAACATCTTATGGAAGGGTAGAGCTCTTTGGTGAGTTTGCCCAGATAGGTGACTCACTAATCATAGATATAAAGGACGATCGTTTCTCATCACCATATTACCTTACTGTTATGGAGTGGTATAGTCCTATTATGCGCTTTCAGATAGAGGAGCTATCTAATATGAAGCTCGTACTATCAGACGCAGATACTACCTATACATTTCGTAAATTCTAATTCAGAAAGTAGATGAAATACTTCAAAATAGCAGCCCTACTATCTATTTGTGCGACATCATTATCGGCTCAACATCGTCCAGATATTACTTTAGAGACTTCTGCAACAGCAGGAGGGGGAGATAGTTCTCCATTCTGGTTAGTCTCTAATCGACATGGCTTAGCCTCTATAAGTGAGAATAGTGCTTATCTCAGGGCTGGTCTAACAAAGTCATTGGACAATAGTAAGAGAATAGATTACTCTTATGGAGTTGATCTTGTTGGTGCATACAATCATAATTCCAACTTCATAGTTCAACAGCTATTTATGGAGGCTAAATACAGATCTCTATTCATATCGGTGGGTAGTAAGGAGAGGAGTGGAATGCTTAATAATGCACGTCTAAGTACTGGCGGTGTAGCTTGGTCTGGTAATTCACGCCCAATACCTCAGGTAAGGGCTGGTTTCATAGATTGGGTTCGCCCATTCAAATCTGTTGACTGGTTCTCCCTAAAGGGTGAGGTCTCCTATGGGTGGTTCACAGATAAGAACTATCAAGAGGAGATGGTTAATCGTCAGTATGGTTTCATGTCTACTGGAGCAGCATACCACCACAAGGGTATATACTTTAAGTTTGGAAAAGATAACTCTAGATGGGCTGTCGAAGCAGGTTATGAGCTAGACTCAGAATTTGGGGGTAAACGGACACAATTTAAAAATGGTGAGATCTCTAATGTTGATGGAGGGTCAATTGGCTTCAAAGACTATCTGAAGGCTTTTGTTCCTCTTCAGGGTGGTTCAACATACTATGAGGGTAATTACGTTGGTGGTTGGCAGGTTAAGCTTATTCACAACATCAACAGCATACACAAACTTAGCTTCACCATGGAGAATATCTTTGATGATGCAAGCTCTATGGGTATGTTAAATCGTGGTGATGGTTTGTGGACATTAGAGTATAGCTGTTCTGAGCCTAGAATTATATCAGGGGCTCTATTCGAGTACTTCCAATCAACAAACCAGAGTGGACCTCTGCATTGGTATCCTAGTGATATGCCTGAGGATACGGATGTAAATCATCATGCTCCAGGTGCTGATAATTATTATAACAACTATTGGTATGTAGGGTGGTCACATTGGGGGCAAGCTATGGGTAATCCATTGATTACTTCACCTGCTTTTAATAAGGATGGACTACTACAGTTCAAGAATAATAGAGTGAAAGCTTGGCATGCAGGAGTTAACGGATTTATTACTCCGGAGCTAGAGCATAGAGTGCTGATGACCTATCAAAGAGGGTGGGGTACACCCTTCATTCCTTTTACAGATGTAAAGGAGAGTTTCTCAGGACTCCTTGAGCTCACTTATACTCCAAGAAAGTTCAAGAGAATGAGTTTTGTTGGCTCATTAGCATTTGATAAGGGAACTCTTCTTGGTGATAACTTTGGTGCTTCTGTGTCAGTAAAGAAACGATTCTAGAAAAATACCCTTAGCCTAACTACCCGCTTGGCTAAGACAAATAACGAGTCCGGCAGTGCCTAATCATTAATTAGGCGCTGCCGGACTTCTAGTTAGGCTGAGGCTAACTCATCGTTTGGTAGTGGCTAATTATAGATATTGATGTGAGGGTTAATAAATCAGCTTATTTAACAAATCACTATTAATGAAATGGTAAAATACCCTCACAGAGTCTTAGTTTTGATGGTTTCTATCTACACTATCTACACCGCCGCTGAATATCAATTTATTACGGGTGTAGATAGCGATGTAGATAGGGTGTAGATAGGATTCTATCTACACCAAAATATTTACCTTAAATCCAAATTCCATATTAACATAAACCCACTACCCAACTACAACACTCAATGCAAAATCAAACTATAATAACCAGCAAAAGTAAATAACAATAAAGCCAATTGTTAACCCCAGCAAAAACAAAACCCAAAAACATATTTTTTTCTCACAGACTTTGAAATTTGACCCCCCTTACCCAATTTTACAAAATAGATCATCTGAGTAGTTACAATTATGCATTCAGCCAAGCGTATTGGTAATAAAGCTCCTATTTGGTAGATCGGTGGAGAATTTCTTTGTTGAGGCTTTGCTGTTGAGACCTCGTCTGTTGACGAGACTGTTGAGATCACTTCGTGCCTGTTGAGTTTATTCAGAGTAATAGGAAAAGATAATCTGCGTCAACTTTGAGATCTGCGTGAATTATTTTTCCAATCACGAATTAAGTATTATGAATTACGAATTAATCCCCTCAAGAAAGGCTGTGAGTTTAGTGGTCAAACCCTTTGAGTTTATACCTCAAACCCTTTGACTTTGCACCCCAAACTCAGTGCAAAATTAGGCAATGGCTAACTCCAACGAAACACTATGGCTAAATCACCATTTAGTAGTGCCTTCATATCATACATTAGCCGTTAATAATATCTCCGATTTAACAAATCACTATTAATGAAACAGCAAAATCTCCTCACAGAGTCTTAGTTTTGACCATTTCTATCGCCACATCGCCACCAGTTATGAATATCAGTCGATTACGTGTGGCGATAGGGTGTGGCGATAGGTGGTGATAGATACCTATCGCCACCAACACAATTTATCTAAATATTGATATCAATATTAGCAAAGAAATATGATTTATAAGTGAACTTTTCTCCTAGCTCTGAATGAGTAGTCAAATATAGAGGCATTATATGTTAACTGCTGAGTGTGGCGATAGAAAAAAGAAATTTCAAACTCACAGAGTTTGAAATTTGAGGGTGTTGGTTGGATTTTACAATATGAGTATATGAATTGATGTAAATATTAAAGCCGCACTACTATGTTGTGCGGCTTTAATATTTTGTACTATTCTGGGATATATCCAGATCTTATTCTCCACTCCTGAGGATATAGATTATTGGCTCTATTGCCAATGTTCTTTACCCACCCAAGAGGTTTAGACTGATATGTTATGAGGATATATCCTCTAGGTTGATCATCATCTAAGGTAATAGCCTCTTTTCTTAGAAAGCGGATTGCCGTTTCACGGTCTAACTCCACCTCATTGAACTTTGATCTATTTAAGTCAATACTCATAGCTAGTGCATGTGCAGGTATTAGGTCCTTGCCCTTTATCTCACACATCTCAACACCAGCCTTTACGATGCGTAGTCTCTCTTGTATCTTTTTGTATAGCTCAAAATACTCTTTAGGGATTGCGCTTATTGTCTGGTTAATTGCGTTCATCTGTAAAGAGTCGCTACCATTTACCCATTCAGAGATCTCTGTTGGTATTTTGATTGACTCCTCTCGCTTTTTATCTCTTTTCTTATTTGGGCGTGATCTCTCGTGCCTATCACTCTCATCCTGACCTAGAGGTTTGCGAAGCAGTGCTAAGAAGAACCCTTCGCCGCTAGTGTGGTGAGGCATGAATCTGTAGCAGTGGTTATTATGTTTTAGCTCTTTTATCACCTGAGGGAAGTTTGTGGTGTCAATAGCTAGAGATTCAGCTCCAAAGTTTTCTATTATCCACTCTATGTTATCCTCATTCTCGGAGCTGTTGTATGTACATGTACTATATATAAGCAGACCACCAGGCTTAAGAGTAGGCCAAATATTGTTGATGATCTCTTGTTGGCGTGTTGTGCACATATCTACATTTGCCAGTGACCACTCTTCTATTGCCACAGGGTCTTTTCTAAACATACCTTCTCCTGAGCAAGGAACATCGGTTAATATGACATCGAAAGTGCTACCAAGTGCGGTGAAGTCATCAGATGGGTTATTGGTGACTATAGTGTGTGAACTTCCCCATTTCGTTAGATTCTCGGCAAGAATGTTTGCGCGATTTCTCATTATTTCATTACCAACCACAAGGCTACCTTTGGGTAGTAGTGAAATAGCATGGGTTGTCTTGCCTCCTGGAGCAGCACAAAGGTCAAGATATACAACAGGGCTTTTTACATATTGTGATATTGCTTGTTCAAGAAACATTGAAGAGGCCTCTTGTACATAATAGCACCCTGCGTGAAGTAGAGGGTCGAAGGTGAATGCTGGTCGCTCGGGTAGGTAGTGTCCGGTTTCACACCATGGCACTCTATTATATTCCTCACTAAAGCAACACTCAGTGAGTGTTGCTTTAGTTGTGTTTATTCTTATACTAACTGGAGCCTCTGTGGAGAGGGCATTGATAAATTCCGCATGCTCCTCTTTGCTCATTAGTGAGCTTGTTTGGGCAATAAAATCAGCAGGAAGGTTTGTCATCTCTAGTCTATTCATTTTTTTAACAGTGACAAAAGTATTGATTTTCTGCTATTGCAATAAATATTGGGAAATAAAAATGATCACTTTAAGGGATGAGGTTACTATTTTTTTTAGTTTTGCAGATTGAAAACCTAACTAAAGGCAATAAAACTATCACTTAATATATGAACCAAATCAAAAGATTGATTAAGCCTACCTTGTTACTACTATTTATGGTTGTGGCGACGGGATTGATGGCTTCGGAGTCGGTAGCGACTGATTCGCTTATCGCACAAGTTGTAGACACATCGTATGTAGCACCGCCTGAGGTTGGGTTAATTCCTATAGAACCACATGAGGTGGCTGTTACAACACATACAACAAAATTGGAGGGGGCAGGGATCTCTGTTAAGTCTATTTTAAGAGGTCTGATGGGTATGTTCTCACTTCTTCTGATAGCGGTTGCTTTTAGTAAAAATAGAAGAGCTATTAATTGGAAGCAGGTTGGTATAGGGTTGTCGCTTCAACTTCTTTTGGCAATTGGTATCTTATATGTTCCTTTCATTGGGGATTTCTTTGAAATGTTTGGTAAGATCTTTGTAAAGATTCTTGATTTTACCAAAGCTGGTACTGTTTTCCTTCTTGGAGATTTGGTGGATCTAGATAAGACTGGATACATCTTCTTGTTCCAAGTTATACCAACAGTTATCTTCTTCTCGGCATTGACATCTCTGCTTTACTACTTGAATATTATTCAAAAAGTCGTTTTCGTTTTGGCTTGGGTATTAAAGAAATTACTCTTTATATCAGGAGCTGAGGGTTTGACTGTTGCGGCTAACATCTTTTTGGGTCAGACGGAGGCTCCGTTGATGAGTAAGAAATATCTTCCTGAGATGAATCAATCGGAGATATTCCTTGTGATGACAGCTGGTATGGCAACAATTGCAGGTGGTGTACTTGCTGCTTATATTGGTCTTCTTGGGGGTGGAGATCCCGTTGCAAGATTGATGTATGCTAAATATCTACTTTCGGCATCAGTAATGGCAGCCCCAGCAGCTATAGTTTTCTCTAAGATATTGGTTCCTCAAACAGAGCCTATCAATGATGGGCTGGTTGTCTCTTCAGAGTCAGTTGGAACAAACCTACTGGATGCTATCTCTAATGGTTCGACAGAGGGTGTTAAGCTAGCAGTTAACGTGGCAGCTATGTTGCTTACATTTATTGCCTTTGTAACATTTGGCAACTATATTCTTGGTGGTGTTATCGGTAGATTTACTGGTCTAAATGAGATTGTAGTTAGTCTAACAGATGGACAATTCTCTCAGTTTAATCTTGAGTTTATTCTTGGAATGATCTTTACTCCTCTAGCTTGGTTGATGGGCGTTGGTTCGGCAGATGTTCCTTTAGTCGCTGGTTTGTTAGGGAAGAAGTTGATCATAAATGAATTTGTTGCATATGCAGACTTTGTGTCTCTTAAGGATGCTGGTGCTTTCCTTGAGCAGAAGTCTATTATTATGGTTACGTTTATCCTATGTGGATTTGCCAATATTAGTTCAATCGGTATTCAGATTGGAGGAATTGGTTCGCTAGCTCCTAATAAGAGGGAGTGGCTAACGAAGTTCGGGGTTCAAGCTATGGTAGCTGGTGCGCTCTCTTCGTGTATGTCTGCTACCATTGTAGGGGCAATTCTAGGGTAATTAAAAAAAATATTTCTATTTTTGCAGAGGCTGGTCCACTTGTTGTGGGTTAGCCTCTGTTTCTATAATAATAAATCGTTATTCTATGCATATCTTTTATACACCCGAAATATTGACAACTTTAGAGCTCTCTGAAGAGGAATCTCAACACTGTAATCGTGTGCTAAGGATGGTTGAAGGTGATGAGGTGATGGTTACGGATGGTGATGGTCATTTTTATAGATCGGTAATAACAAGAGCTCACCACAAGAGGACCTCGGTTGAGATAGTTGAAACTATTAACGAGGAGATCTCGAGACCTTATAAAATACACATAGCAGTAGCTCCGACCAAGAGTATTGATCGTATTGAATGGTTTTTGGAGAAGGCTGTAGAGATAGGTGTGGATGAGATATCACTTCTTCGTTGTAGATATTCTGAGCGTAAGGATGTCAAGGAGGATCGTCTTCGTAAGATCATGATCTCAGCGATGAAGCAGTCTTTAAAATCAAGGTTGCCTATTCTTAATCCTATGGTTGATATAAAACAGTTTCTTCAAAAGGAGCAAGAAGGGCAGAAGTTTATAGCTCACTGCTATAAGGATCAAGAGAGGATCTATCTTCAAGAGGCTTATTTGAGAGGTGGCTCAGCTACAATTTTAATTGGACCTGAGGGGGACTTCAGTGAGGCTGAGGTGGAGTTGGCTCTTGAGTCTGGATATAAACCCATCTCATTGGGTAGTTCTAGACTTAGGACAGAAACGGCAGCATTGGTGGCTTGTCACTCAATGCATGCAATGAATTGGTAAAACAACTATCTAATATCACAATTTATACTTATGATGAGTAAAACGGAAAGAGAGTCTATTATTGCTTTAATTAAGCGTGAGGTTATTCCTGCATTAGGATGTACTGAGCCTATTGCAGTATCGTTGGCAACGGCTAAAGCAGCTGAGTTGTTGGGTGTGAAACCTGAGAAGATTGAGGTGTTGCTTAGTGCTAATGTCTTGAAGAATGCTATGGGGGTTGGTATACCAGGAACTGGTATGATTGGTCTTCCTATTGCGGTTGCTTTGGGTGCACTTATAGGTAAGTCTGAGCGTCAGCTTGAGGTGTTGGGTGATTGTAATCCAGCGGCTGTAGAGCTTGGTAAGTCATATATTGAAGAGAAGAGGATCTCTATTTCCTTGAAGGAGGGAATAGAAGAGAAGTTATATATTGAGGTAAATTGTTCAGCGGGAGTAAAGAGCTCTTCAGCTATTATTAGTGGAGGTCACACTACGTTTACTTACCTAGCAGCTGATGGTGAAGTGTTATTGAATGCTGCCTCTGCAGTTGAGAAGGAGTGTGAGACAAATTCTCCAGAGCTATCTATGCGTAAGGTATATGATTTTGCAACAACAGCACCTATTGAGGATATTCACTTTATTCTCGAAACAGCAAAGATGAATAAAGCTTGTGCTGAAGAGTCTTTAAAAGGAGATTGGGGGCATAGCCTTGGTCGTACCTTGTTAGCGGCAAGTAAAAAGCCTCTATTAGGTGATAGTATGCTTTCTCGTATCCTTTCA
This sequence comes from Bacteroidales bacterium, assembly GCA_051648105.1. Lineage (GTDB taxonomy): Bacteria > Bacteroidota > Bacteroidia > Bacteroidales > UBA7332 > UBA7332. Next base: position 29,831 of record JBOFEN010000102.1, on the reverse strand, counting down.
TATACAGCAGGAGCTTGTGATGCGCGTATGGGTGGAGCTATGATTCCTGTTATGAGTAACTCAGGTAGTGGTAATCAGGGTATTACAGCGACACTTCCTGTGGTAGTGTATGCTGAGGAGAATGGAGTTAGTGATGATGAACTTACTAGAGCTCTTATCATGAGTCACTTGACTGTGATTTATATCAAGCAGAGCTTGGGCCGATTATCTGCTCTTTGTGGTTGCGTTGTTGCGTCAACAGGCTCAGGTTGTGGTATTACCTATTTGATGGGTGGTGGTTATGACCAGATATGCTTCTCCGTTAAGAACATGATTGCAAACTTGACAGGTGTGATCTGTGATGGGGCCAAACCAAGTTGTGCTTTGAAGCTAGCTAGTGGAGTCTCCACAGCCGTTTTGTCATCAATGTTGGCTATGGAGAGTAAGTGTGTTACCTCTGTAGAGGGGATCATAGATGAGGATGTTGATCAATCAATTCGTAATCTTACACGTATTGGCTCTCAAGGGATGAATGTAACAGACAAGATGGTACTAGATATCATGGTAAACAAGTGACGTGTGGTTAAATTTGAGTAGAAAGATTTGGCAATAATGCCCAATTATATACCTTTGCTACATAAAATAAGTATTGATAATTTCGTTTAAACCCATTATAAGATATGATGAAATCAGATAGTGTAGTTATCATACCTACATATAACGAGAAAGAGAATATAGAGAGCATTATACGTGCAGTTTTTGCATTGCCTCACTCTTTCGATGTGTTGGTTATCGATGATGGTTCGCCTGATGGTACAGCCTCAATAGTTAAATCAATGCAGATAGAGTTCTCTTCTCGACTAAATCTGATTGAGAGAAGTGGAAAGATGGGTCTGGGAACAGCGTACATATGTGGTTTTAAGTGGGCAATTGAGCAGAAGTATGATTTTATCTTTGAGATGGATGCAGACTTCTCTCACAATCCTGAGGATTTGATTAAGCTATACAATGCCTGTGCGGTTGATGGTGCTGATCTAGCTATTGGCTCTCGTTATATCACTGGTGTGAATGTAGTGAATTGGCCTATGGGAAGAGTCTTGATGTCATTCTTTGCTTCTAAGTATGTGAGGATTGTAACAGGATTAGACATTGCTGACACAACAGCTGGTTTTAAATGTTTCAGACGCCAAGTGCTTGAGACAATAGAGCTGGATAAGATACGCTTCAAGGGTTATGCTTTCCAGATAGAGATGAAGTTCACGGCTTTTAAGTGTGGCTTTAAGATCGTTGAGGTGCCTATTATCTTTATTAATAGGGTTCTGGGTGTCTCTAAGATGAATGGCTCTATTTTTGGAGAGGCTGTTCTTGGTGTTCTTAAGCTTAAGTGGTGGAGTTTCTTTAAGAAATACCCACAGAAGGGACGCATTATTAGTAAATAGATAAATTTAAAGGAGAACACCGATTAGGTAGGATGTATAGTCTTACTTAGTTGGTGTTCTCTTTATTCAAATAGCTATACGATGAGTAGAATCTTGATTCAAAACGCCACGATTATTAATGAGGGGCGAAAGTTTGTAGGTAGTGTTGTTGTAGAGGGTGAGTTTATTAAAACGATTATTGATGCTTCAGAGGAGTTGGACGGCTCTGCCTTTGATAGGGTCATTGATGCTTCGGGGCTATGGCTTATGCCTGGGGTGATTGATGATCAGGTTCATTTTCGTGATCCAGGCTTAACGCATAAGGGCGATATATCCTCAGAGTCACGTGCTGCTGTTGCTGGTGGTGTAACCTCTTTTATGGATATGCCCAATACCAAGCCTCAGACCACAACAGTGGAGCTTTTGAATGAGAAGTTTGAGATTGGTGCCTCTAAATCATTGGCCAACTACACATTCTTCTTTGGTGCTACGAATGATAATCTAGACCAAATAAAGAAGCTTGACTCACATAGAGTAGGTGGAATAAAGGTGTTCATGGGCTCGTCGACTGGTAATATGTTGGTTGATGATCAGAATAGCCTATCAAGGCTCTTTGCCGAGACAGATATACTAATTGCAACTCATTGTGAGAAGGAGGAGGTTATTCGTAAAAACATAGCTCACTATACATCACTGCACGGTGATAATCTTCCAATTGCATTCCATCCACTTATTCGTTCGGCTGAGGCTTGTTATGCATCTTCTTCAGAGGCTGTTGCTTTGGCTCATAAGTATGGTACAAGACTTCACCTGTTCCACCTTTCAACAGCTCGCGAATTGGATCTTCTTGATACTGCTCCTATTTCACGGAAGCATATTACGGGAGAGGTGTGCGTTCATCATCTATGGTTTGATGATAGAGATTATGCACGTTTTGGAAATAGAATCAAGTGGAATCCTGCAATTAAGGGGGAATCGGATAAATTGGCCCTTATTGATGCGATTAATAGTGGTAAGATTGATGTTGTAGCAACAGATCATGCCCCTCACTTGCTTAGTGAAAAAGAGGGATCGTGCTTAACAGCTATGTCTGGTGGTCCTCTAGTTCAACATTCACTAGTTGCAATGCTTAGGATGGCGCAAATGGGTTATTTCACTGTTGAGAAGGTGGTAGAGAAGATGTCTCATGCTCCTGCTGAGTTGTTTCGAATAGATCGTCGTGGTTATATCAGAGAGGGTTATTATGCAGATATGGTATTAGTCAATCCGTCATCCGAGTGGGAGGTTAATCAATCTAATATACTCTACAAGTGTGGATGGTCTCCTTTTGAGGGTTATAGCTTCTCTCATAAGGTAGAAAAGACATTTGTTAATGGTTCGCTTGTCTATGACAATGGTGTTATTGATGAGAATCACAGAGGGAAGGAAATCTTTTTTAACTAATCGTAAGATATAATTTAAGGTTCTCATTTTAATTATTGAAGCTATTTAATCAATAAATATAGGCAATATGAATAAAGATATTCACAATATTATATTAAGACGTCGCTCTATAAGGGTGTTTAAGCAGGAGTCTATATCTCAAGATCAGATTTTACGTGTGATAAAGGCTGGGATGTATGCCCCAACAGCATTTAATGTTAGGCCATGGGAGTTTGTTGTTCTACAAGATGAGGTGGACCGCAAGGAGATAGTTGATAAGTGGCCTTGGTTGGCTCCTATTCTTAGTGCTCCGGTTGCAATTATTGTTTGTGGGAATATGACAAATGTTGAGCCAGGCTCAGAGTGGTGGGTTCAAGATGTTAGTTGTGCGATGCAAAATATGCAACTTCAAGCTGAGGCAGATGAATTGGGCTCTGTCTGGCTTGGTTTCTATCCAGATCATGCCAGATGTGAGGCTTTGGCTTCTATGATTAATCTGCCAGAGCATATAAAACCATTTGCTATTTTAGCGATGGGTGTGCCTGCCGAGAAGTTCGAAACCCCTGACCATTTTCAGCCTGAAAAGGTGCATTGGGGAAAGATAAAGAGATAGGTTAATTTTTAGATTGTCGTAATCATAACATTACAATTATAGAGGCAAAGTGTAACACATAAATAGCACATAATTTGATCAATTGTAATCTCTAAATAGCAAAGTCAAATTGTGTAAAAAAACTTCGATTTTTCTATTTGAGGGTATTGGTAATATTACTATATTAGCATCGGATTTGATTCTGACATCAATTAAACATAACAATAAACAGCTCCTTTTGGAGCAAATTACTAAAACAATCTAACAAAATGGCAAACGTAGATTTGAGCAAGTGGGGTATTGTTGGCGATTTCGAAATCGTACACAACCCATCTTACGAGCAACTTTTCCAAGATGAAACTAACGAAGCTAACGTAGGCTTTGAGCGTGGTGTTGTAACTAGCAGTGGCTGTGTAGCTGTTGATACTGGTAAATTCACAGGTCGTTCTCCTAAAGACCGTTATATTGTAGAAGATGCAACTTCAAAAGATACTATCTGGTGGGATGGTACTATCAATCGCCCAGTAAACGAAGAGGTTTGGGGTGACTTGAAAGCGTTGTCTTTGGCTCAACTTTCTTCATCAAAAAAACTATACGTAGTAGACGCATTTTGCGGTACTAACGAAGATACTCGTTTGAAAGTTCGTTTCGTAATGGAGGTTGCATGGCAAGCTCACTTCGTAACAAATATGTTCATCCGTCCTTCTCACTTCGAACTAGCTAACTTCGGTGAGCCAGATTTCGTTGTGTTGAACTCTTCTAAAACAGTTAACCCTAACTGGGAAAAACAAGGTTTGAACTCTGAAGTATTCGTATGTTTCAACCTTACTGAGAGAATGCAGATCATCGGCGGTACTTGGTACGGTGGTGAGATGAAAAAAGGTATGTTCGCTATGCAGAACTACTACCTACCTATGAAAGGTATGGCTTCTATGCACTGTTCTGCTAACGTAGGTAAAGATGGTGACGTAGCTGTATTCTTCGGTCTTTCAGGTACTGGTAAAACAACTCTTTCTGCTGACCCAAAACGTTACCTTATTGGTGATGATGAGCACGGTTGGGATGACAACGGTGTATTCAACTACGAAGGTGGTTGCTACGCAAAAGTTATCAACCTTTCAGAAGCTAACGAGCCAGACATCTGGAGAGCAATCCGTCGTGACGCTCTTCTAGAGAACGTTACTGTAGGTGAAGATGGTGTTGTTGACTTCTCTGAAGCTGCTTCAAAAACTGAGAACACTCGTGTTTCTTACCCAATTCACCACATCAACAAGATCGTTCTTCCTTCAAGAGCAGGTCATGCTAAACAAGTAATCTACCTTTCTGCTGATGCATTTGGTGTATTGCCTCCAGTTTCTATCCTTGATGAAGCTCAAGCTCAATACCACTTCTTGTGTGGATTTACTTCTAAATTGGCTGGTACTGAGCGTGGTATCACTGAGCCAGTTCCATCGTTCTCTCCTGCATTTGGTGAGGCATTCTTGACTCTTCACCCAACTATGTACGCTTCTACTCTTGTATCTAAAATGCACGAGCACGGAACAAAAGCATACTTGGTGAACACAGGATGGAATGGTACAGGTAAGCGTATGTCTTTGAAAGATACTCGTGCTATCATCGATGCTATCATCGACGGTTCAATCGAGTCTGCTGAGAAGATCCACGTTCCAATCATGAACTTGACTGCTCCTAAGTCTCTTCCAGGTGTTTCTGACATCCTAGATCCACGTAGCACTTATGCTGATGTTGCTGAGTGGGAAGCTAAAGCTAAGAAATTGGCTGCGATGTACATCAAGAACTTCGAGCAATACTGTGACAACGATGCTGCTAAAGCATTGATCGCTGCAGGTCCACAATTGTAATCATTAGATAACAATATAAAGCGGAGTCCTCATTTATATGAGGATTCCGCTTTTCTTTTTTTTATTTGCACAAATAAACTATCTTTGGCGTACCATTAACATATTCTATTTATACTTAGTGATGAAGACAGATATTGAAATTGCAAGAGAGGTTTCACTGAAACACATTGTAGAGATTGGTAATCAATTGAATATCCAATCAGAAGACTTGGAGCTTTATGGAAAGTATAAGGCTAAAATTCCGTTGAACTACATCAAGTCTGATGCAGATATTAAATCAAAACTAATTCTTGTTTCAGCTATTTCACCAACTCCAGCCGGAGAGGGTAAAACTACAGTTTCCATAGGCTTGTCTATGGCTCTTAATAGATTAAATAAGAGGAGTACAGTGGTGTTGAGAGAGCCATCGCTAGGACCAGTATTTGGTATCAAAGGTGGAGCAGCAGGTGGTGGATACTCACAGGTATTACCTATGGAGGATATCAACCTACACTTTACAGGTGACTTTTCGGCTATTGAGAAGGCTCACAACTTATTGGCTGCTATAATTGATAATAACCTTCAGCTTAAAGAGGGTGGTTTAGGTCTCGACCCACGCACGATTAATTGGAAGCGTGTGATGGATATGAATGACAGAGCTCTTCGTAAGATGGTTATTGGACTTGGTGGCACAACTATGGGGGTGCCTCGTGAAAGTGGTTTTGATATCACTGCAGCATCTGAGATCATGGCTATTTTGTGCCTATCTAAGTCTCGTGAGGATCTTAAAAAGCGCCTTGGTAATATCCTAGTAGGCTTTACTTTTGCTAAAAAGCCTGTTTATGCTCGTGACTTGAAAGTGCACGGTGCTATGGCTGCTCTTCTTAAGGATGCTATCATGCCTAACCTTGTTCAGACAATCGAGGGTACACCTGCCATTATTCATGGTGGTCCTTTTGCAAACATCGCTCAGGGTACGAACACCATCTTAGCGACTAAAATGGCTATGTCTCTTTCTGACTATACAGTCACAGAGGCAGGTTTTGGTTTTGACCTTGGAGGAGAGAAGTTCCTAGATATAAAGTGTCGTGAGGCAAATATCAAACCTGACGCAGTAGTGCTTGTAGCAACTATTAGAGCTATGAAGTATCACGGCGGTGCTAAGTTGTCTGATCTTAAGCTTGAGAATCTTGAGGCTCTACGTGCAGGGATTGATAATCTTGAGAAGCATATTGAGAATGCGCGTAAATTTAACCTTCAGCCAGTTGTTGCTATCAATAGATTTGATACAGACAGCCAAGCTGAGCTTGATATGGTGCTAGAGTATTGTAAGTCTCAAGATGTACATGCTGCCATTAGTGAAGGATTTGCACGTGGAGGTGAGGGTGTTGAGGAGCTAGCGCGCGAGGTTATCGCAGCTGTAGAGTCTGGACAGAGTAACTTCACTCCTCTTTACGACCTTGAATGGACGGTTGAGAGTAAAATAGAGAAGATTGCTCACGAGATATACGGGGCTAAGAGTGTTAGTTACACTCAACCTGCAAAGCAGATGATCAAACAGATCTCTGAACTTGGTCTGTGTCATCTACCTATATGTATGGCTAAGACTCAGAAATCTCTTTCTGATAACGAAAAACTTATTGGTAGACCACGCGATTTCGTTCTTACTGTACGTGAGATAGAGCTAGCTGCTGGTGCAGGATTCATCATACCTATCACGGGTGCAATGATGCGTATGCCAGGATTGCCAAATAATCCAGCTTCTGAGCTTATTGATATTGATGATGCGGGACAGATCTCAGGATTGTTCTAATTGATATATTCATGATAATAATAAAGGCTATTGACCTAGAGTCAATAGCCTTTATTGTTTTAAATATTATGTAGCTAGAATATTAGTATACATTCTATCTCTTAATTACAAACTCAACATCTCAGGGGTTACATTCTGGAAGCTACTAGAAGATGGTGTTTTAAATCTGAATCCAACAGGCGACCATGAGTTTGGCCATCCATCTTTGATGTAGTTGTTAAACACCAATTTGTAAGTGTGTTTACCCTTCTCTAGTCCAATCTGTGCTTTTGTCTTGTTGTGGCGGCTTAGTTTTTCGTTCTCAACCAATAGCTCACCATCTATCCAAAGCTGGTCCACATCAGTTGCAAAGGTATAGACTCCATCCTCAGGGAAATCAATATATCCCTCATATACCACAACACCAGGTTTATTCATGTCGAACTTAGGTGCGTTAGAGTTACTTCCAGTGAAGAATTTAGCTATAATAGGTTCTCCAAAATTAGCACCTTCAATTGCTTGATTAGTGGTGAATAGACCTTCTGCAACTCGAATTACTGTTCCTTGACCTGCTTTCAACCCTTCTGGTAGATTTAAGTTTAGAGTCTCATCTGGTATTACAGCAGGTAGTAACTCTCTTCTTTCTGCTTTAATTGTACGAGATCTACTCATTTTACCTGTAGGTAGTAGAGTAGCTATCTTTATATCATTATCCTCAGATACAACAATAGCAGCCTCATAGATATCAGATTTTGCTGTTGGTTCAGATCCATCAAGAGTATAAACCATAGGCAAGTTTCTTGTGTTATTGAAGCTTACAGATGTTGTGTCATCAGTGAATACAATATTTGAAGTCACTGTACCCTCGGGCATTGGGATATGATAGTTAACATCATACGAATCAAGTCTTGCGTATGCATTATTTATTCGTTTAGCAAAAGAGTCCCAGTTCTTCCTTGAGGCAGATGACCATGTTACCTCAGCCACAGCTATTACTCTTGGATAGATCATATAATCCATAGTAGCTTCATCTAGACAATACTCTGTCCACATATTTGCCTGAGCCCCTAGGATGTACTTATGTTTATCCTCTGGTAGATTCTTCGGTATTGGATTGTATGAATATGTTTTTTCTAATGGGGCATATCCACCAATAGCAGTTGGTTCAACTTCAACTGCTCCTTGAAGAAAGTCTATATACATACCACCAGAACCAGGAGTCATAATAACCTCATGGTCGGAGTTAGCAGCAGCAATACCCCCGGACTCACCTCTCCAGCTCATCACAATAGCGCCCGGAGCTAGTCCACCTTCTAATATCTCATCCCATCCTATCATCTTCTTACCAAGTGATGATAGGTGTCTCTCAATACGAGTCACTGCATAACTTTGTAGCTGCTCCTCAACACTATGCCCATCTTTAACTTTTAGATTTAGATCTTTCGCTAGGGATTGGCATTTAGGACACTCTCTCCAGCGTACTTTAGGGCACTCATCGCCCCCGATATGGAAATATTCAGATGGGAATAGGTTTGCAACCTCTGTAATGATATTCTCTAGGAATACAAAGGTCTCCTTATTTCCTACACAATAAACATCCTCTTCAACCCCCCATATTATACGTGGTTGTTCAAATGGCCCTCCAGTACAAGAGTATTCAGGGTAAGCAATCAGTGCTGCTAGAGCATGTCCAGGGAGTTCAATCTCGGGAATAACATCGATGAATCTTTCAGAAGCATAAGCAACCACCTCTTTGATATCCTCTTGAGTATAGAAGAAAGGGCCATACTTGGTGCCATCACCATCTATACGATGTGAGCCCATCTCTGTAAGTTTTGGGTATTGCTTTATTTCAATACGCCAAGCTTGATCCTCTGTTAAGTGCCAATGGAATCTGTTCATCTTGAACATTGCTAGTATGTCCAACTGTTTTTTGATATAATCAACACTAGCGAAGTGGCGACAAACGTCGAGCATTAATCCTCTGTACTTGAAAGCTGGCTCATCTTTAATGCTAACTGAAGGTATGCTCCATTCTATACCCTTTACAATATTCTTACTTTCAATCTCAGCTGGTAGAAGTTGAAGTAGTGTCTGGATAGCATAAAAAGCACCTTGTGGTGTTCTAGCCTCTATTATTACACCATTACTTGTTGATTTTAGTAGGTATCCCTCATTGCCTACACCCACACGTGTGTTTAGTATGATAGATATAGAGTTGTTACTCTCTTTATCACTAATCTTTAGATCATAACCAGTTGAGGATTTGATTTTTGAAGCTAAGAAAGCAGCTGGTTGAGCTAAGTCAGGAGAGCTAACTACAATCCTACTGTTTTTATTTAGAGTGTATTTTGTCAATGTATCAGTTACTGATAGCTCAAGTGGTACGGGTATAACATTAATACCTTCGTTGTAGCTACGACTTTTCTGCTCCTGCCTGCAACTTAACGTAATAGTTGTAACTGCTAGTAGAGCTACAATTACCTTCAATTTCTTCATGATCTATGTTTGTTATTAATAATTTATACTACCTCATTGAATGCATATTACTAACCCTACTAACTTAGCTTCTTTTGATAAGATATGGATAGCTACCCTTATTTAATTTGATGTAACTTCCACTAATAGGAAGTAATATCAAATACGCATATGTCTATAGTTTTAGGATACTATCTATTAGATCAAAGTGTATATAGTGTGGTTTGTAAGAGTATATATTCAAATTATTTAATAATAAGAGCTCAAATATAGTTTAATTTATGGTTATTGCAATGTTATTTTAAATAACTCTTTAGATGCCCATTACCTTTGTTATGCCCAATAGATTGTTTTATTATGACATATTGAGTTATGGTATTCTATATCTATACCTTGATATGATATTATTCTAACTATACTAATTATAGGTAGTTTGAGTATTATCTTAGGAGTTGTGTTGCTCATCGTATGGTCTAATTGAGTATTAATTTAACTATATGAATAAAATTGCAAATAACTGTTTGTGAGTTACCTATTTTTATTGTTAATTTGTGATTTGATCTTAAATTAATTAATAAACCAAACATTATCATGAAGCATTCCTTTATTTTACTACTTTTTGTACTAACATCATCTGGACTCTTTTCTCAGAGTCAACGAACAGCTGTAGAGAGCGATCAGCAGTTCTTCAAAGACCAAACATGTACCTCTTTAAAAAAGAGCGTTAAGCAATCAGATCTTAAGTTATTTCAATCACCTCAATTAAAGTCTATTGCTGAGCAGATGTTTTCTGGTAGTTATGACCCATCTTATAGAGTTACAGAATATGAGGCTTATGCTTCTCCGGAGGAGCTAGCTCGTACCATAAAATTAGGTAATGGCTTTAGCCGTTATGAGAATATCACAGGGATGTATTTAGAAGAGGGTGAGAATATCATTTTAGTTGGAGATACTAAGGGTAAAGAGATATCACTTATGATTCCTTATTGGATGCGAAAACCTGCAGAAGGCATTGAGCCAACAAAAGACCCTAACGGTTGGGGATTGCATTGTGATCAAACACCACTTAAATCTGGAGTAAACATTGTTTCTGTAAAGCGCGGTGGGAATGCTTATATTAGTTACTTTGATGATAATGCACGTAAAGCTCCAAAGATAAAAGTGCATTTTGTTACTGGTAAAGTGAATGGGTACTTTGATGTGGCTAAGCATACAAATGAAGATTGGAATAGATTGTTGGATAATGCAGTTAGCCCAATCATGGATGCCAGAGGTAAGCACATCCAGGTTGCTTATCCTGTTGAGTCGTTCAATGAATTTACTCGCGGTAGGGGAGTTGAGCTTATCAATAACTATGATAAGATGATGAATCTACAATATACATTAATGGGGCTAGTAAAATATAAGAAGGTACCTCAGAATCGTCTCTTAGCACGTGTTAACTTCAATTACTATATGTTCCGTGATGGTGATGGTGTGGCTTATCTAGGTAATAAATCAACAATGCGAATGGTGGCACATCCCGATGTAGTGATTAAAGGAGATCCTTGTTGGGGATTCAGCCATGAGGTAGGTCATGCATTACAGATGAGACCTCAAATAACTTGGGGTGGTATGACAGAGGTTAGTAATAATATCTTCTCACTCTATACAACGACTTCATTAGGTAATGAGAGTAGGATTAAAGCTCAGAAGAACTACGAGTCTGCAAGAAAGAATATTATTGATAACCCAGAGAAGAGATCTTATCTTGATGGGACAGATGTTTTTGATAGATTAGTTCCATTCTGGCAGTTACACCTTCACTTTGCTAGAAATGGGAAGCCTGACTTTTACGCAGATGTGATGGAGATGATGCGTAGAACACCAGATTGGGGAACAGGTAATGATGCTATCAATAACCAGTTTCAGTTTATCCGTTTCTGTTGTGACGTAACCAAGACAGACTTAACAGACTTCTTCGATAAGTGGGGATTCTTCTGGGTCGGTGATATATCACTTAATGATTATGGTCAATATGATTATACAATAACACAAAAGATGGTTGATGAAACGAAAGATTACATAGCTTCAAAAAATTACAAGAAGCCTGAGATTGATATTACAACAGTAACAGAATAATAAAACAGTGGGGATACCTTTACTAAAGGTATCCCCACTGTTTTATTATCAAGTATCTATAATTCTATCTATTAGGATTAAATGAATCAGCACCTCTTGTGAGCCAATCAAGTGAGAAGCGTACAAATACTAAATTCATCTTTTCAGGCCCATCCTCATAGTAACAACCTATAGTTCCATCTGGTAAAATGCATAGCGTGGAGTATGCAGAAGCAGTAGGACATATTGTTCTCTTTATAGGGAATGTTTTACCTTCGTCATAACTCAGAAGTACAGATACATTAGATCTATTTTTTGCATCGCACAATGAGTGTATCATACGATTCTTATCATCACCTCTCTTGGTAGATGTATAGACCATTATCTCACCATTACAGAAAGGATCCGTCAGATCTTCGTGGCGAATTGGGTCTTGCCATTTAATCTCTCCATTCTCCAAATTACCATAGACAACATCTCTTTTGTTGTGTCTTCGTATACTCATCAATAGGCGACCATCGTTCAACTGAGTGATTTTTGACTCATCACCTACACGTGTAGCTGGCTTATTCAAATCCATAACTCTCCATGTCTCCCCCTCATCTGAGGAGCCTATAGTGTAGGTAGATAATCCTTTACGCCCCCTAACGCGAGTTGGTATGGCAAAAAGCACATGATTATCTTCAGTACAAAGTCCCCGACCAGAAGTAATAAAGAAAGCATCCCAATCTTTTGTTTGTTGAACCTCAGAGCTAGGGCCATAAAAGTAATTAGTAATCTCTCTTGGTTTTGTCCAGGTAACACCATTATCGTCGCTAGTTACCATAAACTGACGTTGTGGATTATCATGTGTTGAATCCCATAATCCTTTATATCCAACAAAAAGAACAATCAATCGCCCACTATTAGTTTTTACGATAGCAGCATCTCCAAATCCATTCTTATCATCACCCTCTCCAGCAATCATCAAAGGCTCACTCCATGTTTGTCCATTGTCAGTGCTTCTACGAACATACAAGTCAATAGCTTGAGGGAGATCTCCAGAGTGGAAAGGCCTTCTATCTGTAACCGAGACTAAAGAACCATCATTAGCAGTCTCTATTACTGGAATGCGGTAATATTTTGATCCATAGTCTCCAGGAGAAAAGAGTGTGCTCTTTGTTAGAAAAACATTAATTGGATTACTCTCTTTTAGGTTTACAAGTTGTTTGTTGTTTTTGGTAACAATATAGTTAAGAGTAACATCTAGTTGATCACCCTCTTTTGCTTTATCTGAGACATCAGCCACCAACCAAAAGAAGTTTGAACCTAAAGAGAGAGTGATAGGAGACTCTAGTTTTAATGTTGCTTTCTCATCTTTTATATCAATAGTGCCAAGCTCGATACTATTTTCTCCAACTCCACGACCAAAGGATGAGGAGCTATATAGTCTAATATTTTCTACTACGTTAGGATCTGAACAATCGCCAAAGTCAAAAGTCAGAGCCTCTAGTACCTCTTTATTCTTGAATCCCTTTAGTTGAATATCAAATCCAAAGAGAGGGAGCCTCTTTTCTCCTGCTTGAGTGACATGTGTTCCGCGACGAGCATTTGTTACAACTATGGACTTTGGCTGCTTCATCTCCTTTTTGGAAATTGGATTGAACCTCCAGGCACTAGCGCTATTCTCTACTCCAGGATAGTTGGTTAGTAAGGAGCCACTCTGTTGTGCGTGCAAAGGGTAGTTGCCTATTGGAGTCAATGAGTATTGGCCATTATCTGCCAGCTTCTTAATTAAGATTGGTGTACCCACATCTGATAATCCATCTTTTGCTGAATTAGCAATGTATCTTTTAGATGCATAGTTCATCATGGTAAAGGTAGAGTCCGTAATTGATTCAAAGCACCAAAGGTTAGTAGGGTCTATAATTGTTTCATCAAACTTCAACTCATCACCATTGAGAATAATAGTCTTTCCTTTACAGTAATCATTGGTTGCAGTCGATACGACTTGGTACCAATATTGACTCTTCTTGGTACTTGGTTTAAATGGCATTTGTGCAGAAACAGCAAATGCATTAACCAGCATAAGCGATCCACAAATAAGGGTAGATGTCTGTTTTTTCATTTTTGTGTTTTAAATAGTCTCTTTCAAAAAATAACATCAATAACCCCATAGGTAAGTATTTTACCTATGGGGTTATTGCTATAGATGATATAATATTTTTTATCACTCTTTCCAGCCCCAAGGAGCAGATGGAGCTTCAACAGGTTTTGTTAAGTCAAATCTTACGGAGAATGTTCTGGATGATCCCAATCGATGTAGGTTGTAAGTATAAGAGGTCTCATCAATGGTAACCCACCATGTGTTGAACGTTGCATAGTCAATAAGGTCGCAAGTATATTGGTCTGCAGGAAATATCTGCATATATGGAGTGCCAGCATTGGGTGTTACGCCGCCATACATAGTAACCTTATCTTCGCTACCATCAGAGTGTCTATGATCATGCTTCAAAGTAATGCGATCATCCTCTAAAGAGAATATCCATGTTCTAGACTTATCATCTCCAACAAAGAAAGGTATTCGAATACGATTCTCCTCGGATGAACGCACATGCATCACTAATCTTTTTCCGCTAAAGTCATCACCTTCTCTTTCACCAGCGATAATAGTACCCTCGTAAGCCTTTCCTTGGTGCTTCTTTAGATTATCGAAAAACTGTTGAGGATTACTCTTTCCTTGTGCGAATCCAATTACAGGAATAATAGATAATAGAACTAGGAGTCTCTTTGTTTTCATTTCTAGATTATTTAGGGTTCATAGAGTAAATATGTTGCAACTCCAAAGATATATTAATTAATAAATCATGCAATATTTTCACCAACTAAAATACAAGCTTTAGTTCTTTCAATATTGTGTAAGAGGGATTACCAACTCCTTATTAAACAAGTTGCTTTTTAGAAGAGTATTCATGTAGACTCTTCTAAAAAGCAACTAATTCTTATAACAATGAATTATATGTTACTTATCCTTCGCAACAATGAAAGCTGAGTAAGCAGGTATTGTAATCTCCCCACCTTTAGACGAGCCCAGCCCATCCTTATTTATCTCACCATCATGAGCAATAACAGTCCAATTGCCTTTTGGAACTTTTACCTTCTTTGATTCAGATGATCCGTTGAAAATAAGTTTTATCTCCCTCCAGCTATCACCGTTAGCATTATTCTTTATTGAGTAAGAGATAAGGTTTGCCTGATTTGTTTTGTCAAATACTATATTACGAGCAATCTCCTCAGTAGATCTCATTCGGAACGCAGGGTGAGCCTTACGGAGTGCTATTAGGTTACAGTAATAGTCAAAAAGATTGCGATATTCTGCTTTTTGGTTCCAGTCGATTGCATTAATGGAGTCTGGAGACTTATATGAGTTGTGCACACCCTTTTTGTCGCGGAATACTTCCTCACCAGCAAACATGAATGGAGTCCCTTGTGATGTAAATACAATAGTCTGAGCTAGCTTGGCAGCCTTCAGCCTATCTTCCTTACTTGCCCCTTCCATCGAGATATTAAGCTTATCAGTCAGAGTAAGGTCGTCATGACACGAAACATAATTAATGATTTGTTCTGGTGAAGAGGCATAAGGGAACTTTGAGTTGTTACCCTTAGAGTAATCTACTTGAGGGTGAGCAGTAGCAGCAACGATACCAATCTTAACTGTCTCCTCATTACCACCTTTTCCGGTAGCAAAACCTCTATCTTTACCATCCGTATAATGTCCCTTAATTGCATCACGTATATCGTCACTAAACACTGAGATATTCTCCATCTTAGCCACATTCTCCTTTAGAGCTCTTTTGTCTATAGGAAGAGGTGAGTCACCGGCAGTCCACCCTTCACCATATACGAAGATAGATGGATTGATCGCCTTGAGTTCTTTGGCAACTTGATTCATCGTCTCTATATCGTGTATAGCCATCAAATCGAAGCGGAACCCATCTATATGGTACTCATTAGCCCAGAACTTCACAGAGTTGATGATAAAGTTTCTCATCTGTTGGCGATCAGATGCAGTCTCATTACCACAACCAGAAGCATCCGAGAATGATCCATCAGCGCGTTTACGGTAGTAGTAGTCTGGAGCCGACAACTCAAATGACGACCCATCAGAGAGTGCAGTGTGATTGTAAACAACATCCATAATAACACCTATGCCAGCCTTGTGAAGAGCTTGAATCATCTTCTTCATCTCCTTTATGCGAGCAGTAGGATCATTTGGGTTCGTTGAGTATGACCCCTCGGGTACGTTGTAGTTCAAAGGATCGTAACCCCAATTGTAAATATTTGAAGGTAGTTGTGTCTCATCTACACTATTATAGTCATATGAGGGAAGGATATGTACGTGTGTTACCCCCAACTCTTTTAGGTGATCAATACCTGTTTTTTGACCATTAAGTGAAGCGGTACCATCTTCAAGCAGAGCAACAAACTTTCCTTTGTTTACAATCCCGGAGTTAGTATGCATAGAGAAGTCTCTGTGATGCATCTCATAGATTATCGCATCAGTGATACTTTCCACTTTTGGTCCCTTGTCCTCACTCCAATCTTCAGGGTTAGTAGTAGATAGATCTACAATAGCACCTCGGTCACCATTAACACCAACAGCTTTAGCCCAGATTCCTTGTGTTTCGTTTAGCCATACCCCTTTATACTTAATCTGAAAGGTGTAGAATTTACCCATTAAATGGTCCGCGGAGGTGTAGCCCCACACACCAGTTGACAGCTCTAGTGCCATCTCATATGACTTAATAGCACTGCCACCACGGGCACGATCGTAGACATTAACCCTTACAGCCTCTGCCATAGGAGACCATATCTTAAAGTTTATTCCTCTGTTATCAATAGTACATCCTAGATCATCAATGTTATAGGATGCAAGAGTTTGCATATCTATATTGTCGATAGTTTGATTCTGCGCATAGCCACCTGAGACAGATGATAATGATATCAGAAAAGAAGAGGCAATAATAGCAAAGTTACTTCTGAAGTTCTTCATATTGAGAGTTAGAGATTAATTTCATAATATGTATCCATTGAGTATATCAGATGAATAATCCCATGGATACGATTCATTCTATTTGGTTAATAATAGATTCAAATATAGGAAGATTAATCGTTTTATTTTTATAGTTAGTTGGAATTGATGTAGTAATTTGATATATACTCTACGTTATTTGCATATAACGTAGAGTATACCTATTAGATAAGTATCCTCTCTAGATTATAACTTACGTTTTTTGAATGCTTATGATTACAATGTTAAAAATAAACCTTCAAGTTTATTTGTCTTCATTTGTTGTTGCAGATTCTATTTATTTAGGCTTATTTTGTCCTTATATCTAGAACAATACCATGAACTAATAGGTTTATAATAGTGGAAATAATATCAATATACCCACTTTATATTTATAGTATTAAATATAAAGAAGAGATTGAAAACGAATTTGATCGTCTTTTCGCTGAATGGATGGACGTAGAGAATTTGTTAGACTTCATGGAAAGGAATAAAGATTATCTAAACTCTTCTGTATGGAAAAGGGTTTTTGATCCAGAATTAGCCGTAAGACAAGTTCTTGATGAAGCGGAGGGGTTAGAATCGCTATTTGAAGATTTGTTTATTAATACTAAGAGTGGTGTTAAGCCAAACTTTGATTCACATTTCCACTTTTTAGAGGGTAAATACAAGTATGAATTACATTATATTCCAATGAAATCATACAGTAGTGTACAACCTTCACTATTACGTATCTATGCAATCAAAATGGCTCCTAATACTTATCTTATTACTGGTGGGGGTATAAAGTTGGCAGACACTATTCAGAACTCACCAGAATTGAATGAACATGTAATACAAAATATAGACAGAGTAAGAGATTGGTTAAAAGCTAATGGTATTATGGATAGTGATGATATGAACAAATAAATTATTGAGTTATGGCATTCGATTTAGACAAATTGACACAAATGGCAAAAGGCCGTTCAGAAGAAGCAACTCGCAGAGCTCAGTATAGAAAAGAAAACAGAGAGTGGCTGCGTATATCTCAAGATATAGCTATTGCAATACATTCTTATATGAGTAAAGTGGGTATTAATCAGAAAGAACTTGCAGAAAGAATGCAGATTTCCCCTACATATGTAGGCAAGTTACTCAAAGGTCAAGAGAATCTCACCTTAGAGTCTATTTGTACGATACAGAGGATGATAGGAGAAACAATTATCTATGTTCATAGACCATATGAGCATAGAGAGGTTGTCGAGATTAACCATATTAACACATTTGTTACTACTAATAGAAGTGAAGTATATAAGAGTTCACCTATTATTCCAACGGACTACTCTCCAATATTGGGGGATGTTGCATAAAATAGCGTTACTATGGAACTATATTACAAATATTTAAAGATGGATATGGAGCAGTTTGCCATCTTAGAAGATAATATTCCATCTAGATTAGACCATATGGAGTTTGAGACTTCTGTTCAGTTTAATTTCGACAAAGATCAGGATGTTATTAGCAATAGGTTAACATTGACGATTATGAATAGTGGGGCGTTATTATTGAAAGCAGTAATGTGTAGTTATTTTTTGATCTCAAAGAAGTCAATAGAGGCTATAGAAGACGAAAAAGGTCAACTTACCTTTAACCCAATGTCATTGGTGCAGTTTGCCTCATTAAATTATGGATCTCTTCGTGGGGCATTATACTTTAAATGCCAAGGAACTAGAATGTCAGAATGTGTATTGCCCCCGGTTTTCTTCGGTCAAATAATTGATAAACCTTTCGTTGTTGATTAAGGTTATTATTAGACAATCCTATATTATCCAAAAGCTATGTTGAAGCAATCTTAAATATTGAGATTCTTCAACATAGCTTTTTGTATTAATATTATCTTGGAATTTAAGATATGTTATTCACTGTATTACAGACCCTATGCTTAGTGCTTTATTTGAAAGTATCAATATCCTTCTTTTTCTAAAACAAATATTAGTATTTATTCGTTTATCTAGAATTCATCTATATCTTTGTTTTTCAGCCTCATTGAAAAACTATAACCAAGCTAAAGCCTAAATCAGGCCTTGGAGATCAAGATCAACTACTTCAACTATTAATCGAAAAACTAATATCACCATGTCGTACAAAGAGGTAACCAATTTAAGAAAAGCAGGAAATATCGATCAGGCATATGAGATGGCTATGCAAGATTTCCAGCACGAAGCCAATAAGTGGAGTGCAAGTGCATTGTTCTGGGTATTAAATCAACAATGTAAATCACTGCTTGAGAGCGATCAAAAGGAGTCTATCACTGAGAAATTTGAAGAGATGAATAATCTTTATGTTTTGATGGATGATGAGGATGGCATAGCCCTTAATAGCCTTGATATTCTACGTCGAAAATGTAATAGTGAGTATAGTAATATAATTGAAGCCATTCAGCTTAGTAAAAACAAACAAAATAAGGAGGCAGTAGATCTTTTTCATCAGGTCTATACTAAAGGTGCACTATCCAAAGATTTTCATGAGTCCTATGGATGGGCAATATTTAAGTATCTATTGAGTGAAATTGAGAATATGGACTCACGTACTAGTCGTACTCTTCTTC
Organism: Bacteroidales bacterium; assembly: GCA_051648105.1. Taxonomy (GTDB): domain Bacteria; phylum Bacteroidota; class Bacteroidia; order Bacteroidales; family UBA7332; genus UBA7332. The sequence goes on along the minus strand of JBOFEN010000102.1, from coordinate 10,572 downwards.
ATGATTATATAGAGCTACACAATCCTCGTCCTTCACAACTACACTCTCTTATCTTGATACAAGCTCTACGTATTGCAGCATTACACGAAGAATTCAAACTCATACCATTCTTTCGTATGTGGGGCCTAGATAATTTCACTCCAGAGGATTGGTTGCCTGTGCAAAAGGAGGATCATACCTATCCACCTCGTGCACAGAAGGTATTAGATAAACTATTCGAAGCAGCTAAGGCAGCACATTTTAAACAGGTAGATGACCTACTGCCTCTCTTTGCAGAAGGAGCAGAGAGACTGACGGATGCTAAGTTTGCCAAGCGTAAGTACGCCATCATGCTAAATGCTTTGGGTAGAAAAGAGGAGTCCTATCAGTTATACCTAGAGATGATTAAAACTCTCAATGAGTGGTATATATGGCATGAGATAGCCATGTTGACAGATGATAATACTATACGATTATCTTGTTTGTGTAAAGCATTGAGTAAGAATAAAAATGAAGATTTCATCGGAGAACTTCGCCTACATACAGCTGAGGTCTTTCTTGCACTTGGATATACACAGGAGGCACAAAGAGAGCTTTACTATTACAATAAAAATAGAGAGCTGAAGAGATGGTCTAAAAGTGACACTTTCAAAAGGCTAGTGCGACAGATTGCAATTCCAGAGCAACTCACAAAGAAGGAGACTGATTATCTCAGTTTTACTAATAAGTGTGAGGAGTTGATCTATCATGACCTGCCAGTCGACCATCTTATATTGGTTAGTACCTATAGAGACAAAGAAGATAAGGTCAAATGTCGTCTTGCAGATAAGAGTGGAGACCTAACACTTGTCGTACAACAAAAGCGCTACCCAGAACTGCTCCATGCAAATCAGCATGACATCTTCGAATGTCGTATACTCAAGGATGGTGTAGGAACAAAGACCTATTACAAAGCACTTACGCTTCATAAAGTAGAAACACTACATCCAGAAGTGCAGCCATATTACATACAGAATGGTACTGTAGTGTATTTCAACCAAGAGAAGAAGCACTATAAAGTGATGCTTCACAAAGACCAGTATTGCTATTTCTCTGCCAATCAGATTAATGAGAAGTGGCGAATAGGTGATGCAGTCAGCATTGATTTTATATATCGTAAGGAGTTTAAGGAAAATGTGGAGACAAAGAAGCTAAATGTGATACGAGCCCAAAAGAGCCACTCTGTACAATCTCCATTTGTCAAAGAGGTAGAGGGAGAACTTAAAGTAATAGATAAAAATGATGGGACAAACAATCAATCCTTTGGATTTATTGATAACTGCTACATTCCCGCGGAACTCTTAAAACCCTACCTACACCTCAAAGGAAGCACACTCAAAGCTAAAGCTCTCCCTGACGGAGATAAATGGCAGATCTTTGAGTTTATCGATGGGGTAGTGTGAGTTGAAATAGTTTAAGATGCAAAACAAAACTCTCTATCTAATAAGCTCACAATAGGGCCTATTAGATAGAGAGTTTTGTTTTGAGTGAAGAGGTAGGGGTGAAGGTAGGATAAATAGAGGGAGGTTACAGAGGTGTAATCCCTTATTTAGGTATCTACAACAATATCACATTATGGTGAGATTCTAATCCTACTTATATCCTAACACGATGAATATATTCTTTAAATCACATTAAAGTAGGATTTAAGTTTGAATTCTAAGAATACAAGCTATATTTGCAGATAAAATCATAATATAATGTGAGTATGGATAATCAAATAAACACATTACGGGTAGCCATTGGTGAGCAGATACGTCTCCGTAGAAAAGAACTTATGATTACTCAACCCAATTTAGCAGATATTGCTGAGGTCAGTGTAAATACGCTTTACAAAATAGAGCGTGGTCAGGCAAATCCTACTATAGAGGTTTTAGGTAAGATTTTGGATGTACTTGGACTCGAAATTACTGTGGGTGTCAAACAAATAAAATGATAAACTATGCGAAGAGCAAAAGTATATATGAAGGGTATTGAAGCCGGAACTTTAACTGAGAATACTAACGGGAGCTATTCGTTTGAGTATGAACCAGACTATTTTGCCAATAGTTCGATGCCAGAGGTGAGTTTAACATTACCAAAAACAGAAATTAGGTATACAAGCGATTATCTCTTCCCATTTTTCTTTAGCTTACTATCAGAAGGTGCAAACAAAGAGGCTCAGTGCCGATTGTTGAGAATTGACGAGAAAGACTATTTCGGACTTCTTCTCGCCACAGCAACACACGATACCATAGGAGCAGTAACCGTTAAATCGATTGGAATATGAAACTGACACACTGCCCATCAACTCTTTCAGAAGGATATGAAACCTATTCTCCAGTTGCTCTAAAGAATCTTTTTGCAGGAAAGAAAGTTTCACATATTCTTCCTTATGATTCTCCCGATAAGAGCGAAGAGGATAATGAGAAGTTTATTGATAATATAGAACATATCTCAATTTCAGGAGTACAAGATAAAGAGGTTTGTATTGTTGAAAAAGGAAAGATACGTCTATCGCAAAAGGGAGAACAAAGTACACATATCTTAAAGCCAATACCTCTCAGCCGTTTACGAAGAGTTAAGGAGATTCCTGCAAACGAGAATCTGACGATGCAGATTGCCTCACAGGTATACGGTATTGAAACAGCTGCCAACGGATTGTGCTTTTTCAAGACAGGAGAAGTTGCCTATATTACCAAACGTTTTGATGTCGGGGCCGTAGGAGTAAAGCTACGCAAAGAGGATTTCTCATCGTTGGCAGGCTTGATGCCTACAAATGGTGGAAGCAACTATAAATATGAATACAGTTACGAAGAGTTGGCTGAGTTGATTCGACATTATATCCCCGCTTGGCGTATAGAAATGGAGAAGTTTTTCAAGGTGGTGCTTTTCAATTTCCTATTCTCAAACGGAGATGCCCATTTAAAGAATTTTTCTGTTATTGAAACTTCAAGAGGAGACTTTAGATTGGCTCCCGCTTATGATTTACTTAATACTCACCTACATGTTGATGATAGTGATTTTGCTTTGAACCGTGGTCTTTTTCGTGAGGGAGATAAATCGGAGTTCCTGAAATTTAATGGTAAGGCTAATGGACGCTCATTCGAAGAGTTTGGCAAGTGTATTGGTGTTAGTGAAAAACGTGTAACTGAGATCTTAACACAATTTACTACTCACTATTTGTTGATTGAAGAGCTCATTGAAGCCTCTTTTTTATTGCCAGAGACCAAGAAAACCTACTTAGCAGAATACCGTCAACGCAGAAATAGGCTCAAGGATATGAAGTGAGCCTTTATAAGAGTAAGTATGGAGTGTAGTATAAAAAGAGGGATCTGGCAAGCCAAATCCCTAGTCTTTTTTAGAGTGCGAAAGTCACGTCCTGCTGACAATGGCACTATAGTTGTGCAAATAATACGCCTTCAATGGGTTTATTATCTGCTGGGAAAGGTTTTCATGTTAGTATAAATAAAACGACCCGCCTATTTGAGCATTGTGAAGAGGCTTGGCGGGTTCTATTAGTACAAATATAAGAGATTTATTTGTCATACAAACCATTAGAATGACAAATGCTAGTAATACACCAATAAGATTTATGGTATTTACTAGATCTCATGCTACTTTTATTTAGTAATGACATTCCTGATCAATAATGTTTTAATCGGTACCGTTCATCGATCAACAAAGGCAAAGTAGGTGAAATAGGGGGTGAAACTGTGATTTATACCAGAAAGGGTATAAAAACAGATTGCAAATAGATTATTATACCTTTTAGGGTATAAAACATCAGTCCCGAATCGCATATTGATCGACGATTCGAGACTGAAGGATGTGCTTTTTAGTTTCGACCATAAAGTAAAGGAAACAAAGATCAGACTACATCGGGTATTTTATCGGGAGACTACTGAAAACAATGAGATCCACGAAATCATTCAAATCCATCACATCCATTAAAACATTGAATTCCTTGAGATGAAGTAAAAACATTTCAAGCATTTATTATATCTCATAATAAGGTGTTTGCTCAGGTATTACCTAATCTACAATAATTACTTGAATAAATGTAAGAGTTGTTTGGGTTGAATTAATAGATGTAATTTACTGAGAGGCTTGTTTGTTATTAGATATTTACAAGGGACACATTAAACCTACTAGCATCTATTCGAAATACTCTATTGCAGTACCCGGAAAAGAGTTTAATAATGCGGCTTTAATTTCAGGAGTATTTTGAAACACATTCATCCAAATACTCCAAAATCCACTCATTTTAATAACGTCTATCATACAAGCTAATAGTACTTTCTTCTCCGAAGAATTCTCATACAAAACCTTCATCCTTTTAGCATTCAATTGACATTTAAGACGCTCTTCCTGCCTGGTATCTGTCATTTGTTCATACCTAGCCCCTGTTTTTGGAGATATTCTATCCAAACCAACCAAAGAAATTAAACGATCAACTTTTATTCTACTATCAGGTGATAAGTGAGAAGAAGAAGTGACTTTAAGAGTATTATCAGAATAGCAAACTAGATCGAAAGTGTTATGCTTATCAGGCCAAACATATTCTTCAATGTTAACTTCCTTATTACCCTTTATTGAATTACAATTAACACATGCAATTAGGAAATTACACCAAGATAGTTCTAGTTCTTTATTAAGAGACTTTGGGATAACATGTTCTATTGCACTTTGAGCTTGGATTTGGCGTTCACAATAAGAACAGTAGTTTCCTATATGATTAACTAGGTCTCGCTTTGCATCTTGGTATTTCACATAAACCTTATTGTTCTCACCTTTATTTACTGGTCTCATCTTTCTTTTGTGTTAATCGAGCCATTTTCTCGAATTTAAGTTGCGCTACAAAGAGAGGGTCGTTACTGTATTTCTCCGCATATTCAAGAAAAGTACTCTCCACCGTCTCTCGGTCAAGTTCAGAATCAGATACCATTAACAGTTTAAAGAAGTTATTTGCAGCCTCTTCTTTTTTCGAAAAATTAATGCCATTGACAGACTTAACACCCATATAAAGAGCATTAGTTTCTAAACTTACCTTATTAGGATCATCCATTAATTGTCTTTCATCTAGATTAATCATCTGTAAGCTGTTTAGAGATTGCACGATAAAAGGTGAGTGAGTAGTAACAACGAACTGTATTTTGGGAAAACAACGAGTCAGATCTTCCACAATATGACGCTGCCATGTAGGATGAAGGTGTAGGTCAATTTCATCAATCAGCACAATACCCGTAGTTTCCTTAATAGCCATATCTCCAAGGTGAGGGTTGAGCTTTATGCATCTGTAAGCAATATCAGCTACCATGCCAATCATATTACGAAAGCCATCACTAAGCTGACTAAAGTATAATTTTTTCTCCTTATTAAAGATACCTACTAGATCCTCCGCAACAAAACTATAGGCCATCTCTTGCCAAGCATTATCAGGGATCATATCCATTATTGTTTGCTTGAAAGCATTCAATAATGTTATCTCTAGTTCTCCTCCGAATTTGTTTATCTCGTCCTCATATGTTTTATACCAAGAAAGAAACTCTCGACTAGATGACTTAGGAGAGAGGCAATTCTTATATGCCATCTCTACACCTTCGCTTTGACTAGAATATGTTACAGTCTCATGCTCAGCCCACAAACGTCCAGTTCCATGATAAGCAATAACAGGAAAAGAGATGGGCTCTCCTGATCTGCTAGCAATAAGCATGTCATTGGCAATGTTTTTAATAGTAGTCGCTTCTCTGAACTTTGTTGTTAATTTTTTGGTAATCTTATCGATAGATCTTATCCATGTTATCTCCTTGGTATTAACAAATCCTGTAGCTTTAATTAGGACTGGCAATTGAGGCTTGGGTTCACTATTTAATGTTTTTGAGCGTATTTCTCCTTTCAGAATTCCTCGTTGTTGTGCGACATCAATACCAAGGAAAAAACTACCAGCAGCTATTGAAAGAGCATCGAGTACAGAGGTTTTACCCATTGCATTATTACCAATAATCACCGTAAATTGATCTTTAAATTCAAAAAGATTATTCTCAAACCCTTTAAAGTTCTTGACCTCTAAATCTCTTATAAATAAGTTGTTCATAATTACAGTGATAATTTATTTATGAATAATGTAATAAGCCTATAGCAATACTAGCGAAGAGTAGCTGTATACAAAGTTAAGCAACATTTCCATTATTACCAATCGTTTGTATTTATAATCAGCTTTAACCTATTCGCCTCTCTGGCTGTTTCTTCCATCTATAGTATATTAAAGAGGGATAACTGATTGGGATCAAGTGCAGCTAATTTCTCACTTTTACGACCAAAAAGCTGGCGGTTTAAAAAGGCAACTTGAGAGAGAAGCTCATCAATCTTTTGTTGTAGTTTTTCACTTTGAGCCAACAGCTTAGTATTAGACTCAGAGAGCAATCCATTAGCCTTTTGCTGATGGTGTATCTGTTCCATTTGAGTGGTAACCAAAAGTTCTAAAGTTTCTATCTGAGTCATCTATATTTTCTCTTTTATGAGTATAAAGAGACAAAATAATACGCATATAAACAGCTAATTAATTAGTTGAAACCAACTAATATGATTTTCTTCTAGTGGCTTTTAGTCGTTTCAATCGATCACAAGGCTTATCTTGAATACCCTCAACCATCATTACTAAATCACGCCACTCCATAGGATAAGATTGACTCTTTTCATCGTATCGGGGAAGTCTAAAAGTACCCTCCTCAAGTCGCTTAATGTACAATACCAATCCACCATCTTCAGCATGAAGCAACTTCATTGTGTTTCGATTACCATTTATGAAAATAAAGACATCACCTAAGCGAACATCAAACCCCATCTTCCCATGTACAACTCCACATAAGGAGTTTATGCCTTTACGCATATCTGTTTTACCTGGGCATAGAAAGTAGCGCATCGAATCATTCAGGCAGAACATGGGCACATTATATTTGTGTAATTACTTGCAAAGCTGTAGTAGAATGAGTACTACCTCGAAAATGGATTTTCATTCCCGTGGGGAACTCAATGGTAATACTTTCATCTCTAAGAGAATCATTTAAATTAGACTCCGAGTATGCAGGTGGTGATGAAAAGCGCACAGGTGCAAAATCATCAACAGGATTATCAACTTTAACTTTAGAACTCAATGCATACTTAGACTTCCAGTAGTAGAAGCAAGAAGCGGGGTATGCCTCATTCTCACAAAAGTCTTTTATACTCAACCCACTTTGACGCTGACGATCCAAAATCGACAAAAACTCTTCTTTATTCATCTTGTGTCTCATAACTTATTGTTTTGAGCACAAAGTAAAGGAAACAAAAAATAGGCTACAACGGGTACTTTATCGGGGGCTTACACAGAATTCTGTTTGAATGATTGGTTTTTTGTTTTAACTATTTAAGGTGAATTCTTTATGTTACCAGCTGTTTATGCAAAGTTAGCAATACCAGTATATAAGATGCCCAACTCACTAGATAGTCTGGAAATGCTCTTGCTCTCATAATAATGCTTGATAGCTTTCCTTTTTGATGACTTATCGTAAACGATTCTTTCTTTTGGCATAACTGTACAAAGATGAAATTTTTAACTTAAACAACTGTCCATGCAAAGTTATCAATACCAAACGTTCATCTATGAAAAATGGTAAAGTAAGTGAGATAGGGGGTAAATATATTAGCAGGTTAGACTAAACTAATAAAGAATTATCTAATTTATAGTGTGAATAATTCACGCCTGCAAAATGATTTTTATATCTTTACCCAATCAACCTATAAACAAGTCGGATATGTTACTACGAGTTACTATAAAGAACTTCCTTTCATTCTATAATGAGACAGTTTTTGATATGTTCCCGAATACAAAAAGAGAGAGATTTACAAATCATATTTATAAAGATAATAAGATACCACTCCTAAAGCAAGCAGCTATATATGGTGCTAACGGTTCTGGTAAATCAAACTTCATTAAAGCAATTTGGTTTATACACTCATTTGTTACAAATAGGAATTTTATTAAGGGTCTTAACTTAGAGGAGTATCGTTTTCAATTAGCCGATAATAATATAGAACCTATTTACCTAGGAATAGAGTTTGAATGTGAAGATCAATACTTTATTTATCAGATTGAAATAGGAGATACAGTTATAGAACGTCTTTACTATTCAGGTCTTGGAGAAAAAGAAGATACATTAATATTTGAAAGAAATGGCTCGGATATATTTTCTGATAAGCCGCTACAAAATGAATCTTCTGCAATTGAATTAATCAAATTGAATTCATTTTCTTCAATATTAGCATTGGATAAAGAGTTTCCTGTTTTATCAAACACCATAGTTTCTAATGTTACTAAATGGTTTAATAATAATCTAGAGATAGTGACAATTGATGCAACTATTCCAATGTTGATAGATATTATGTCAAGTAATGAATCCCTATTAGATTTTACAAATACTATTTTTGAAAGAATTGGAATAGGAATTAAATCTATTGATATTAGTAATACACCATTTGAGGAGTGGGCAATAGATGAAAATAATGCAGCTACACTTAAACAAATCATTAACAGCGAGATAACAGAGTTATCTGCAATATCTCAATTACAGAATAGAAGAAATGTTCGTTCTATTTCTATGAAGAGTGGTAAGAAAGTAGTGCAAGAGTTTGTTTTCAATCAATTAGGTCAAGGAGGTTGTGAAAAACAAATGAAGATTTCAGCTCAATCAGATGGTACAGTACGATTATTGACCTTAATTCCAGCTATATATGCTGCAGTAAAAAAAGGCAAGGTCGTACTTATAGATGAGATAGACAATAGCATACACCCCAATCTAGTATTTGCACTCCTAAAGTTCTTTGCAGGTAGTAATACAAATGGACAACTCATATTCACTACTCATACACCAAAACTTCTCAATCAACAAGAATTAATGCGTATTGATGAGGTTTGGATTACAGACAAGATTAATGGAAGTACCCAAATGCGTTCTCTTAATGATTTTAAAATTCATAATACTATAAATATTGAAAATGGATATTTAGATGGACGATATGGGGGTGTCCCAATTTTAAAAGAGATTGAAGAGAATGACTTATAACAAACGGGTATATAGCAAGGCAAATCCTGAAATACCAATAGAGGATTTACCTAACACATCACCTACATATAATGCTGAACCAAAAGTTGATTTTTCACATATCTCTTTGGGATATAAGAAAGAGGAACCAACTGAAGAACCAAGATACTTTATTGTAATAATATCAGGAGGTGAAGTTCGGGAGAAAAATTATTTCAAGATTATTTCTAATCCGGATAGGTTTAGGTCTATTAAAGTAGTCTTCAAGGCCGACCCAAACCAACTAAATCCTATGAGGATGTTAGAGTTTGCAAAGCAGTTACAAGAACGTTTCCAATCCTCTGAATCAGATACACCAGATGAATTTTTCTTAATTTCTGATGTTGACCATTTTATTGGCGAATTAATAGAAATACAGCCTGAATGCAAAAGATTGGGGTTACAGTTAATAGTAAGTAATCCCTGCTTTGAAGTGTGGCTTTATTATTCAAAAAAAGGTGATAAGTTAGTCAAATATCCAATACCACTAGAGAGAGAAAAAATTAGCAATAAATTGAAAACTTGGATTTCTGAAGGAAGTGGCATCATCGGAGGAATTGACCCAGTTAAAGCCATATTTGATATTGAACAGAACATTGAAAATGCAAAGAGTAATTATGTGGTAGATCATAATACTATTCCTGATTTGTTTTCAACTAGTATGTATCTTCTAGCAGAAAAGATACTTCCAGCCATAGAAGAAGATTTAGCTAAATTAAAGTACGAGAATGAGCTAAGGGCTAAACACCATATAAAAAATACAATATAGCTGTCCGGTAAAAGTTTTTCAAAGCAACCAAAAGGGTTGAATCTAATTGTAGATTAGTAAGCCCCCGATAAAGTACAGTTTTGCACTATAAAAATAGCTCATTCAAAGTATTCTCTATTTCAAGAGGCTTTGCATGAGCTATTTTTATAGATTTTGTTTTTAAAATCTTATTGTATTCTTATTAGAGTTCTGTTGGAGTTTTATAAGAATGTTCCAGTTTCCATACATTTGGTAGTAATTCCTTTATCGGTTTCTCTGATCCTTTTTCTAGATAACTGGGCAATTTAGCAATTACATCATTCAACCATTCTCTGGGATTTACCTCCTGTGCTTTACATGTAGCCAGTAGTGAACATATAATAGCAGTATTTTCTGCTGCTTGATGATTTCCACAGAACAAAAAGTTCTTGCTTGAGATAGTAAATGGCCGGATTGAATTCTCGATTCCATTATCAAAAGGTTTTGATAATAGAATTGAGAATGCAGTAAGGCCCGTAGCCATAGGGCGAAAGAATTATCTGTTCTGCCAGAGTGATGACAGTGCTGAAAGTACAGCTATTATTTATAGTCTAATGGGGTGCTGCAAAGCCGCTGGTGTGGACTTCCGTACATGGATGATATACTTCTTAGATCATGTACATGATTATGACCATGATTATACAAAGGACATAGCAGAGCTACTAC
>JBOFEN010000101.1:0-72366 GCA_051648105.1 Bacteroidales bacterium | reverse complement strand
ATTCTTCTTTTGTTTCTGTATTTAGCGTTTGTACAAGCTACTTTAAATGGCAAGTAACTCATCTATTGGTGCTCAATATGAGCACCAATGCGCAATGCTAAATGGGGGAAATACCTGTAACTAGAATTCATCAAAAAACATAACCACAAGTGGATGTTTGTAAAAGTATAGAATAACGCTTTAGGGTTTAATAAAAACAGTTGTGGTAGATAATATTAAATATGGGTTAGTTATCTACCAAAACACCTTGTGCCTATTTTTATGGTTTCCCGTGAGATATGCGACCAATCTTTCTTGTATAGCCCCATAAAAAGATCGACTAGTAATCTAGCACTACTTTCACCTCTATTTTATCTTAACAAGAGCTATATATAAGGTATGAATCAAGTAATAGGATTAAATAAACAGGTAATAACAATAAAATAAATAGGCATTTTAGCCCCTTTAGTCAAAGTATTTCCAGTACCTTTGTAGTATTAATATATTAGCGATAAGAGTATGAATAACCACATAAGTGATAATATATTATCATTAATATCTAAAACACCAGACTCGATTATGTTGTCTATTGCAGACAAAATTCGTCAAAGACGTTTAGAGCGAGATTGGACACAACAGCTATTGGCATCAAAGGCAGATATGCCTATCTCTACCTATCGCAGATTTGAAAAGACTGGTGAGATATCTATTCGTAGCCTAGTTATGATATCCTTTGCTTTAGGTTTGGAAAATGATCTTCTTGAGTTATTCTCCACACAAACCTATCAAAGCGTAGAAGAACTACTGAATATAAGCTATAACAAGGGGCGTAAGAGAGGAGGTAAGAAATGAACCAAATTAATCTTATTGATATCGTAATGAATAGTGAGAGAGTTGGTCGTATGGCTCTTACTCCTGATGGGTTATGTGGTTTTGAGTATGACTCAGATTATATAAAACATGGTGTTTCTATATCCCCATACTTCCTTCCATTGAAATCTGGATTGATTGTAGCCAAACGACAACCTTTTAACGGAAACTTTGGTGTTTTTGATGACTCTCTGCCTGATGGATGGGGTAGTTTATTATTAGATAGATTCCTAAAAGCTAGAAATATAGATCCATATAAGTTATCCATTCTTCAACGATTATCATTAATTGGATCTAGCGGACGAGGAGCATTAGAGTTTTATCCAGATAAAAGCGTTTCGCAGGATAGTGAATTCCTCAACTTTGATAAACTAGCTACTGAAGCAGATATAATATTAAGTGACAAAGATAGTAATGGCTCTATAGATGACCTATATAAATATGGAGGCTCATCAGGTGGTGCACGCCCAAAGGTTTTTGCAAAAGTTGATGGTAGAGAGTGGTTAGTAAAGTTCAGAGCATCTCTTGACCCTAACTCTATAGGTGAGACTGAATATCAATATTCACTACTCGCTAAGCAGTGCAATATCTCTATGCCCGAGACAAGACTTTTTGAAGGTAAATATTTTGGTGTTGAACGTTTTGACAGAACGAATAATGGAAGAGTTCATACTATAAGCTCAGCCGGTTTACTACATGCTGACTATAGAATTCCTAGCCTGGATTACTCCGTTTTGCTTAAAGTGTGCCTAAATCTAACATCTGACATGAATCAAGTATATGAGTTGTTTAGGTTGATGGTATTTAATATAGTAATATCCAACAGAGATGATCACGCTAAGAACTTCTCTTTTCAACTGGTTGATGGTGCATGGAGGATGTCACCCGCTTATGATATACTTCCTAGTAATGGATTCAATGGTTACCATACAACTACAATTAATGGTAAAGGTGACGCAACACTATCTGACATTATTACTATTGCCTCTGAGGTTGGTATTTCTAAATCAATTGCAACTCAAATAGTACAAGAGATATCTGATATTTGCAATCAAGCTAAAATGGCAAAATTCATAATCAAATAGAGAACAGTATTGTGCCGAAAACAAGATTAAATATCTAACTACATTAGACTCCCTATATCATGCAATTAATAGGGAGCTAAACACTATAGAACAAGCTAATGGTTTTGTTGTGGATGTAAGAAATAAAGATAGTAAACTGCCTAATATTGGTTTCACAACATACATAAGTAGTGTTATTATGTGAATCAACCTACAACAGTTATCAATAGGGATTTGGTAGAGTAATTGTGTATTTAATCTCTCATAATACCAATATAACATCTATAAGGATATACGTAGGCATCAAGATGTTGCATTAACACCTGTGATACCATATCTGTTATGATTACCTATACAATAAAGGGTTGAAACAAAAGTTCCAACCCTTTATTGTTACTTATATTTTTGTAAAGCTATCACTAAGCTTTAAGCACATCTATCTTGAGGGAATATAATCTATCCGACTACAATGTAAGATATTATCTTTACTGAAGGAATACGCAGCTATTAGGCGTAAAGCTCCAACATTTATTGCACGCCACACATTGTGGTTTATGATCCAAGTTGCCTCTCCACTTATTTATTAAATCAGGCTCCGACAATAGTAGCCGAGCCAACGAGAAAAGTTCTATTGGCGTAGTATCTAGTATCTCTTGCATCAGATGTGCATTTCTATTTCCTCCTACCAAAATAACGGGAGCTTTTATCTCACTTGCTATCACCTTTGCTTGAGGTAGATAGTAGCTTTGGTTCTCTATCTTAGTAATCCTCTTTCTTGCTGGTGATTGTCCATTATTAGCAGACTCATTCGTTGCACTAGCCTCTACTAAATCAATACCTAACTCATCTAATCTCTTGAACACCTCAATCGACTCCTCAAATATAACACCCTCACCAGGCTCCATGAAGTCATCAAAGTTCAATTTAATAAGAACAGGATAATCATCCCCTACTCTCGACCTAATCTCATCATAGACCTCATATATTATTCGAGCTCTATTATGAATAGAACCTCCATACTCATCTGTTCTGCGATTGTAGTAAGGAGTTAAGAACATACTGAGCAAATAACCGTGAGCTGCGTGAATCTGTATACCATCAAACCCAGATAGTTTGGCTCTCACAGCTGCATCACCAAATTTCTTAATCACTTGCTTAATATCATCATGGCTCATCTCCTTTGGCATTATGCCTGTTCTCCGGTTCAGAACAGCCGAAGGAGCCAATACAACTCTATTCTTCGAATCATCTAGATTCGTCTGAGAGCCTCCATAAACAATTTGCAGTACCATCTTTGTATCATAACGATGAGCCATCTCCGTCACCTCACTCCACTGAGGAATAAATGAGTCATCATAAATAGCACTCATATTAGGATTAGGCTGATCATTCTTATCTATGTAGGTATAACCACTAATAATCATCCCAACACCCCCTTTGGCCAAATCCTCATAAACCTTAACCAACTCAGGGGTTAGATTCCCTTTTTCATCTGCCATTTTCATCCATGCAGCAGATCTCACAAAGCGGTTTTTCAACTTCAAACCTTTGTAACTCACCTCTTCAAATAATCTTTTCATCTATTACTTTCTATTTGAATACAAAGGTAGATGGTTAATTATCAAGATACAATACGGGGGAAAATAATCACATAGTGATAAATTTGTCTCTGTGGGTTAAATAGCTATATTTGTATAAATCATCTTTACAATGTACGAGAAAAAAATCCCTATAAACCTAGAGTGTGGTATAGAAATAACGATGGATATCATCGGCGGAAAATGGAAGCCTTGCCTAATAAATCAAATAAGGGCTGGCATGCATAGACCATCTGAGATGCATAAACAGATACCTTTAGCCTCAAGAAGAGTACTTACAAAACAGCTTACTGAGTTAGAACGTTTGAACATCGTTTCGAAAGTTGTTCATCCTGTTGTCCCTCCAAAAGTTGAATACTACCTAACCGAACTTGGTGAATCCCTACTTCCAATTATTGATATGATGGAGCAATGGGGTGAGAAACATCGCTATTTGGCTGAGAAATAAATTAGCCATAATCAATTAATCACCGACACTCATGGTAACAATAAAAAAGTTCTATTGGCATGGTACCCATATTCTATCAATATGACTATTACTAACTATATACAATTTGTAGAAACACATAGAAATCTTATTCACAGGCTATTCTTATAACTCCATAAGCAAATAATGGCGTATAGTTTGATCAAACTATACGCCATTATTTTATTGATATTAAATAAAGCTGCCCATTTAGGGTATTATATTCTACAAAGCAACCTTGAAAGTCTGACCATCAACCTTAACAATAACGACCTTATTACTTCCGAGGTTTGAAATAACTTCATGATCAGAACTAACTCTTCCTTGCATTAGCAATCTACCACTCATATCATAGATCAAAACATCGGAGTTTATCTCTGCCTGACGAATAATTATCGAATTACCATTTACACCAACAGAGACTTTTGAAAATATATTCTCTTGAGACGTTGCTGTCGATCTATAAACAACTTGCATTATAGCATCACTATTTAATGATGGCGTTTCTAATATTCCTTGATTAAGTAAATTAGTTATATCTGCACCATTCCAAAAGATGGCATCTATACTCCAATCATCTTGAGGAGCCACTCTTAGTGTGAGCTTTGTGTTCTCTGGATACTGTTGAGAGATCTCTCCCTGCTCTGACTTGATAGAGAACCAATATTTAACCTCTGTGAATGCTAAAAATGGATAGCGCCCCTGAACAAAACTCCATATATTAGTATCGAACCCATTTAATGGGTTACCACTCTTTAGCGTAGCCTCTGAAGTGGACGTTCCTTGTCCAGACGAATTACTAGTTCCTGAAAGATAGTAGCAATTGGTTACACTACCACCATTAAAAGTATTAATTGCTCCTATCGTTAACCATGTAGAACTTCCTGTTATTGAACCAACCATTAAACAGTTAGATATCTTTGTTTCTGAGTCTGTTGATACTGAAATACCACCAACTAAGATATTCATCCCACTAACAACATTAATGTTACCTGAATAGATTGAGTTACTGACACTACCATAGCAAGTTATCCCACCTATGAATGATTGTTTCCCTCCAATTATTGTAATTGCAGAAGATGATGAACACTCTGATATTGTGGATGCATTATTCCCAGCAATACCAGCTACTATACCGTCATTCTCATTATTGTGAGTTGCTGTGATACTACCTTTTGATTCACAATTAAAGATAGGTCCCCTGTTGTTGCCTACTACACCCCCTATATATGACTTTTTATAAGCATCTTCACTTGCAGTCACAGTAATATTAACATCTGTCCTACAATTTGATATTGTACCATAGTTAGTGCCTGCTATAGCTCCTATTGAGGCATTAATATCTTTATGACTTACTGTTATGTTACCCTTTAGTGTAAGATTCTTAATAACAGCATTACTTGCAAAAATAATACCTCCAAATAGCCCTACCGATGGTATAGAAGAGGATCTAAATTGTGATATCTTTAATCCAGTAATAGTTTTCCCATTACCATCAAAGATTCCATTAAAGGTGTAGTAATAATTACCCGGATAATAGCCTCCAATAGGCTCCCATTCATGATCGTTCAGATCAATATCTGTATTCAGAACTACAGTTGCATTGGCAAACGAGAAATAGTACCCTGGACGAATAAGCTTAACCAAACCAGCTAAATCCTCTGCTGAATTAATATAATAAGTATGCCCATTACCTCTAAAGAACCAGTTAGTAGAACTGCTTACCCCATCCCATTTTGATACTTCTTGTGAGCTGATTGTTAAAGACAATAATAACATCGATAACAACAGTGTTAGTTTTTTCATAGTAAAAGAGAGGTCTTATATGGCATTCCTCTGTTCGCCAATATTTAAATAATTAGTAAATAGACTTTCAATTAATCTTTAAGACATTACAATAATAAGATACTTATTCTACATTCCTAGCTCTCACTCTGATTCCTCAAACTAAGATATCTCTTTCTCCCTATGGTAACCATATATAGAGGGAAGAGAACTATTAGTAATAATAGGTAGGCATAGTTTCCTATAAATGAGATTTCACATAATATTGAGAATACAATTGGAAGCATAATGATGGTCCAGAAAAGGGGCGTTATATACTTAGAGTTGCTAACAACTAGTTTAATTGTTTGATCGGACTCCCCACTAACAATCATCTCTTGACTACTCTGCCAATCTATATCTACTCTAACTCTATGTTCACCATTGAGTACATTAAACTCAACTGTCCTTCCATTATAGATAGACCCAACTAGCTTATCATCTATATAGATGCTGTATTCCCTTACACTATTGAGGAGCTCTCTGCTCCTAGTTATCTCTATTGTTATCATATCATATAGTTCTAAAAATTAGACTCCCATTTCTCAATCACATCATTCGGAATAGGAGGGATTAGCTTTACTACAATCTTACTACTTGACCATAAGGCAAATAGTAAACATATGGCTAAAATATAAAAAATATAGAACCAATGTTTGTTTTTGTAAACAAAACAAACAAATAAGTAGCTTTCTTTTGTAAATCAACCTAATATCAACTAGTATATAAACAAAAAGAGCGTTGATCTCTCAACACTCCTTTCGTTTATTAATTGCTACTCAACTATGATCTACTAATTATAGAACACCACGCATTCTATCATCAAAAGCAGAAAGAGCAGCCTTAGCACCCTCTCCCATCGCAATGATTATCTGTTTGAATGGTACATCCGACACATCTCCAGCAGCATACACACCTGGTATAGAAGTTCTGCATGATGAGTCAATCTTGATCTCACCTATCGGAGTCATCTCAAGCATATCACGGAAAGGAGCACTATTTGCAGCTAGTCCTATCTGTACAAATATACCATCAAGCTTAAACTCTTGCTCTTGATCACTATTTCTATCCTTAACTAAAATAGCACTTACCTTATCCCCATCTCCAATAACTTTTGTAGTCTGAGAAGAGGTATGTATGGTGATATTCGGCATGCTGCGTGCCTTATCTTGAAGGACTTGATCTGCTCTTAGTGTATCAGCATACTCAAAAAGGGTAACCTTGCTACATATTCCAGCTAAGTCAATGGCTGCTTCAACCCCTGAGTTTCCACCACCAATAACAGCAACCTCTTTTCCTGCATAGAATGGACCATCGCAGTGAGGACAGAAAGCAACTCCGCGCCCAATATAGTCCTGCTCACCCTCTACATTTAATTTTCTCCAACTTGCACCTGTCGCTACAATTAGTGCTGGTGATTTGAAGAGCTCTCCACCTGCAAGACTCAGAACCTTATCTTTACCCTCAATAGTCACACTATCCACTCTTCTCTGCTCGAATATAGAGATATCATACTCTTGAATATGTGTACGAAGTGAGTTAGCAAGCTCTGCTCCCGTGGTATAAGGAGTTGATATTAAATTCTCAATAGCAACAGTCTCTTTCACCTGTCCACCAATTGTTTCTGCTACTATTGCCACCTTCAACCCCTTTCTAGCAGAGTATATTGCAGCAGAAGCACCAGCTGGGCCTCCACCCATAACAATTAGATCAAAGCTTCTCTCTATAGGAGCTAGATCTTCATTAACCGTAGCACCAAAGGTAGACTCTAATTTTTGTAGTAGTTCCCCTAGAGAACCTCTTCCAACGTGCAGTAGTTCACCGTTTGCATAGACTGTTGGTACTGCTTGAATATTTTTACTATTAACCTCCTCTTGATAAAGAGCTCCATCAATAATATCGTGAGTGATATTAGGATTGTAGATACTCATCACATTAAGAGCCTGTACAATATCTGGACAGTTAGTACAACTCAATGAGATGTATGACTCAATATGAATAGGTTCATTGAGTGAGCTTATACGACGAGTAATAGCCTCATCAGGAAGGTTTTTACCTATCCCATCAGCATTGAGGATAGCCAACAGAAGAGAACTAAACTCATGCCCACTTGGGAGGGCTCGAAATGTTATACCCAACTCTTTGCCCTCCTTCAATAGAGAGAACTCAAGCTTAGGCTCTTGTGAAAGTAAAGTTTCGCAACTAACCCTCTCTGAACATGAAGCCACCTCATCGAGGAATTGAATTAACTCTTGACTATCTGAATATGATGGGTGGTGAATGATCTTGAATAGAAAGTTATGTTTCAGCGATAGGAATAGTGTACGTACTTGATCCAAAAGTGATTTATCTAGCATAGCAGTAGTTATTAGTATTATTAAAACAGATAGAGGCCATTTCACCTCCCCTAGGGAGGGGCAATGAAACAGCCTCTTTGTATTTTATTGAAGCAGTTCGCTCTGAGGGTTTAGATCTTACCTACTAGGTCAATGCTTGGTTTCAAGGTATCATTACCATTCTCCCATTTAGCAGGACAAACTTGTCCTGGGTGTGAAGCAACAAATTGTGCTGCTGAAACTTTTCTAACTAGTTCGTCTGCATTACGACCAATGCTATTATCTTGAATCTCTGCAACCTTTATTTTACCCTCTGGATTTACAACGAAAGTACCGCGGTATGCCATACCATCCTCTTCGATCATCACACCGAAAGCGCGACTTAATGCACCTGTTGTATCTGCCAACATTGGGTAGTTGATCTTACGGATGCTATCCGAAGCGTCATGCCATGCTTTGTGCACGAAGTGTGAGTCTGTACTTACTGAGTAAACCTCTACACCCATCTCTTGTAGTTTAGCATACTTATCTGCCAGGTCAACAAGCTCTGTTGGACACACAAAAGTGAAGTCTGCTGGGTAGAAAAAGAAGATAGCCCATTTGCCTAGAACATCATCGCTTGATACTGTTTTGAATGCTCCGTTGTGGAATGCTTGTACTTTGAAAACTGGTAGTTGTGAATTAATTATCGGTTGCATATCTTTATATTTTTATTGTTTATTAATTGATTACCGATACAAAAGTAAAGCAATAATTATCTCCAGAGCAAAGATTCCAATTGATTGGTTTTATGGGCCGATAGATAAAATCTATACAACCATCTGAGAAGGCTTAATGGTATGCATCTCTCGGGGTACAGAAGCCTGAATTTCAGCTATAAGTCTCTCTAGAAGTGTATGACGTATAAAGTTCGGGTGAGTCAATAGAATAATCTCCCTTGCTGGTGTTGGTATAGCAAATGGACGAACCAACTCCTTTTGCTTTTCGCTGAGTTGCATTGTAGCCAACTCTGGAATGAAGGTTACCCCTCTCCCACTCTCAACCATACGCATAAATGTCTCCATACTCCCCAGACTATATGCCAATTGGCTCGCTTGCGCACTCTTTATTTGACAAAAGCGTACCAATTGATCACGAAAACAGTGACCTTCGTCAAGAAGCCAAAGCTCCTCACCTGAGAGGTCTGAACTACGAATAATGTCTCTTTGGGCTATTGGTTGATTTGGTGCAACATATGCAAAGAACTGTTCATAAAAAAGGGTACTTTTATTGAACTGCTCCATATCTGTTAGATTGGCTACTATACCAGCATCAATATCACCACTCAGCAAACTCTGCTTTATCTCACTTGTCTTCATCTCTATGACTCTCAAATCTAACTCAGGGTATCGCTTTGTTAGATTTGGGAAGAATCGTGGAAGGAGATATGGAGCTATTGTTGGTAGGATACCTAGCTTGAAGCTTCCAGAGAGTGAATTCTGTGACTCCTTTATTATATCTGGTATCTGATTAACTTGTGATAGTATTACTCTTGCTTGCTCTATTATATGTACTCCTATTGCCGTTGGACATATAGGCTGCTGCTTGCGATCAAAGATCTTCACCTCTAGCTCATCCTCCAACTTCTGTATCATGGTACTTAGTGTTGGTTGAGTTACACAGCAGTAATCTGCTGCCTTTGCAAAGTGACGAAACTGATCTACCGCTAATATATATTCAAACTGTTGTAGTGTCATCTATTAGGATTTATGTTATACGCAAAGCTAACAAAAGATAGTAGACAATAGCTATTGAGATGATTACCTTTTATTATTCCAATCAAACATATAGGTTATATCATTCATCTTAAGATTTACATATAGTCTATCCCATGAAATCCTTTCGATATGAATGTAACCTGATATTGTTTCTCCTGGATAAATCGTATTCCTTTTTAAATAGCCCTGCTCTTTTATATCTCGTATGTTCATCTGCTGATTTTCAACAGATGAAAGCCAACTACGTGAAAGAACCTGAGTTTGATAAGCAACAGCTGAATTATAGCTATATGTTCTAGTTATTGCAGTCCCAGTTTTTCCTGGACTATTTGTATAAGAAATCGAGGTTGATTGTCCTGCAAATGATGCCGCCAGCCCATCTGATATTATTCCTATTGCTGTGTTAACATTCTGAACTCTTCTCACCTTCGCCAAATACATATCACTTGACCAAACAGGTAATAATGTAGGTGATCCATACTTATTAATTGAATATGATGAAAGGCTATCACTATCAAACTCTAATATCTCCTTTGAGTTATTTGTAATAAGTATATCTACTTTATGCCAACTTCCATAATCCTTTATTGGTGTATTTGAAATCGCAACCATCAACCCGTTTTTATTATAAAACTGCCATTGTTTACCGTCTCTATAGTCAGTTTTACGCTCATCAATAATTGGCTGCTCCCAAATAGGGCTATCATCAAATACTGAATATCTTAGCATATATCCTTCAACATTACTCATAAGGTAGTAATCATACTTGGGTCTTCCATTAAGATACTCAATCTGCATAAATCCCCCATCTTTATAAAACTCAGTATATAACCCATTTAGCTCTCCGTCAAGTAATGTGCCTTGACATTTTATCAACTCATCTTCACTATAATCAATAAATACACCATTAGCTTTACCATCACTATATATGCGTTTATATGACATCTTCCCATTTCTAAAATACCCAATAACCTCCCCTTCAAAAACTGAAAGAGAGTCATTCGTATCACTCAAAGATATAAAGCCGCCTATTGACTCAAGCTCACCAGTAAAATAATAACTTCTAAAAATCTTCTTTGAATTACTATTCTCAGGAATAAGAGAATACCTATAATAATCAGCAAACTGCTTATTATTAATCACTTTCCAATCTTTATCAAAATATGTTGTGTCAATTCTATCCTCTGCTTTAACGCTACTGAATATTATAGAAAAAAGAATAAGTAAAGAAGAGTAAAGGTTCAATCTCATAATAAGTACATTAAAAATCTATCCTAAATATTTATAATTCAAATCATTTTAATTGTCAAAAGTAATACTATACTATCACTCAAACAAATCCCACATAAACAATTAACACTCTGATTTGTTCTATGTTACAACGGATATAAACCAAACTATTATGAGAACCTATATTTTTGTGGTATTAAGTCTACTACTCTTAAACACTAGCTTTATCTTCTCACAAGAGCAAACAAAAAGTGAGGCTAAGGCTGCAAAAAAGGAGGCTAAAGCAAAAGCAAAACAAGAGAGAGCAGCTTACGATAAAATGTTATATGAAAAGGCTGTAGAGGCTTTGGACTCCTCAGAGTTTGTACTAGAGGCTGATATGATCTACCTTAAGAGAGGAGACAGTTTTCCTGTAAGTAGTATTATAAACTTCATTTCAGTTAATGGTGATAAAGCAGTGGTACAGATTGCTTCGAATTCAGCAATGGGGGGACCTAACCAAATGGGGGGAGTAACCGTAGAGGGTTATGTAAGAAATCTAGAGATCACAAGAGACAGAAAGGGTATTGTAAAACTACAAATGGATGTCTCTGGTATAGCTATAACAGCTAAAGTAGAGATAATGCTATATGGAAATTCTAATAAAGCTGAGGCAACAATCTACCCAACTTTTAACTCAAGAAGAATGACAATGATTGGGCAACTAACACCCCTGAAAGAGTCAAACATTTACAAGAGTGGATTCTCTTATTAACAGAAAAGCCTCACCTAGAAAGGTGAGGCTTTTTTTCTCTAATAGAGTAATTTCTATTTCACTTCTTTAAATATTGAGTTTGGCATCATCTGCTCTAACTCCTTATTAAGAACAACTAGTGAGTCGGATTGATACCTAAAATAGAGGTTCTCACCACCACCGAAAGGTATTAATTCATAGGTAGTGGCATCTATATTCTCTTTATCTCCTCTTAGAGTATAAACCCTTCCATAACTATTGCTTGAAGAGCTCTTCTCATTGAACGATCCGAAGGTTGTAGTCAACTTATATACTCCATCACCCGAACCCTTATAATTGTAGATTGTCAATGAGTGCTTTAGCTCAACACACGACTGATTTGGTATAACTCCATTATATACTCTTGTCTCAATCTCAGAAGTATGATCAACCCTCCAAAGTGAATCCCTTACATCAAAGGGTTTCATATCTTCCAATGATGGTACTTTATAGTAGTTAAATCTATATCTGCCAAACTTCTCTAACGAAAGAGAATCCTCTGAGATAGAGATGATCTTGAGCGTATCAGAGAAATCTATTGTCTGACCATTACCTATACTCTTACCCCATAATATAAGAGTACTGTCCTTACTCTCCCATCTCTCATATTGCAGGGTTGCCATACCAATAGATTTGGCAATACCACCAGGCTCTAGAGTCACTCCCTCAACCACATCAAGACTAAAAGGCATAACCTCAATCCAGTTACCCTCTAACTTATCCGACATCTTACTAGCAGGGCTACAAGAAGCTAATAGTGCTGCTATAATAATGATTATGTATCTATTCATAAAATTCAATTCTATGGCTCAAAGATAACTAATAAGTTTCTCTATGGAGTGAATAAAGAGATTCTATTCTAGAATTAGGCACCTCAATCTCTCCTTTGAGAGAATAACCAATCTCTAACACTCTTCAACTTATAGGCATAATCAAATGAGTACATATGTTCGGGTGCACCCTTCATCTCGAGGCTACCCTCAGGGATTACTGTTCCCTTGGTGAAAGAGATGAAGTTTATCCTATTGCCCTCTTTGAGCATATCCTGCACCTTTGCATCCTGCTCTAACTGAGGTAGTCGAGCAGAGAAATCGACAGCACCATACTTCACACCACTCTTAGTAAGCATCTCACCCACTTGGCTCATTCCATTTGAGGCTTTCTCATCACCTGAGGATACTATATATATGAACTTACTTTTTGCTAAAGGCTGCAACACATTTATATCCCACTGACTACCCACAAAGATAGATGCTGCAAAAAGATCGGGGTATTGAGAATTTAAGAAGAATGATATCATCCCCCCCATTGACTGCCCTGTGGTGTATACCCTACCCTTATCTACATCATACTTAGTTATTATATTAATAAGTAGGCGATAAGAGATCTCTAACTCTTGAGTAATCTCCCACTGATCATTTACCGCTCTTTCAGGCCCCTCAAAAGATGGAACCAAAACAAAGCATGGGTGCTCTGCCTGTGACTCATCTGTAGCCCAGACTATACCACCATAACCCTGTTTAAGTGGCGCGTCAATACCTTTACCTACAGTACTAGCATCAGCAATAAACTGAACAAGAGGGAAGCTCCGCCCAACGTCATAATCTTTTGGTATATATAGATTATACTTCATCGTACGCCCTGTCACCTCATCAATGAACTCAAGCTTCTCAAACTTAGGAGCTACCTCCTCTCTCAATCTCAGAAGCTCACTATCGTATGATTTGTCGGCCCCTCCATAGGACTTATCCCAAACTGCAATCTGCTCTACACTCTTGTTAACCTCCGTTGAAGCCTCTCTTTTTGCGTTTGATTGACAAGAGAGTAGAGTTGCAAGAGTAACAATTGATACAATAACACTCTTCATATCTAAATTAGTTAGTCAAATGAGCAATAAATTTACCTAACATATAGCCAAGGTTATAGAATAAGAATAGTGTGACAACTATTACTAATATAAACCTTTCTACTTTAGTGAGTCTATTAAATAACTCTTTAGCGCGTTCCTTAATTCCCATACCATCATTGATATTATTAAGGAGCTAACACATAAATATATTTAATTGTTCAAGCAACAAGGTATTTAGGCCGCTAACACCATTAATTACCAATTGATAAGTGGTACTTATTATAGTAGCTTTACCTTTGCATTTCAAATAAAATAAAGTAGAAATGCAACAAGATGTATTAGATTTCAGAAGTTTACCTATAAATAAGTTATTTGCCAAACAGTTCTTTCCTGCTATGCTTGGTATGATATCGACAGCTATTTTCACCGTCGTGGATGGAGTATTTGTTGGCCGTGGATTGGGAAGTGACGCACTAGCTGCCGTGAATATAGCGGCCCCACTATTTATGATTATTGCTGGTATTGGATTGATGTTCGGAATGGGTGGTGGAATATTAGTATCACTGAACCTTTCGCGAGGCAAATCAAGATTAGCCAATATAAATATAACGCAATCTGCTGTTGCACTATTTATTGTATCATCAATAATATCGATATTAGTATCTCTATTTCCCACGCAAACAGCAATGCTATTCGGTTCTAACGACTACCTAAAAGCGATGGCTGGTGAATATCTCTTCTGGTATGCTATATCACTACCTCTAACAGTATTCACAATTGCTCTACCCTTTTTTGTACGCCAAACAAATCCACAATATGCAATGTGGGCTATGCTTACTAGCACAATAATAAATATAATACTAGACTACCTTTTCATATTCACATTCGAATGGGGGCTATTTGGTGCAGCTCTAGCAACTGACATTGCAGGTGTTATAAGTGCAATACTACTTATCATATATCTTCTCAATCCAAAGGTATCTGTGAGATTTGCAAAGCTTAAGATTAGCAGAAGAAGTATAGCTCTAACAATCAGAAATAGTTGGTACATGGTTAAGCTAGGTATCTCTACCTGCTTGAGCGAAATGACTATCGCCATTATGGCTGTGACTGGTAACTTTGTATTCATGCATCATCTCGGTGCTGACGGTGTTGCTGCATTCAGTATCATATGTTATATGTTCCCTATAATATTCATGGTATTTAATGCTATGACTCAATCTGCACAGCCTATTATTAGTTACAACTATGGATGTGGTGAGAAAGAGAGATCGGACAGGGTAGCAATGGTATCGCTAATATATGCACTCGTATTTGGACTACTTATTACTCTACTATTCTGCTACTTTGATGAGAATATTATATCTATGTTTCTACACGACAAGAGTAGCAACGCCTATCAATACGCCTATTCAGGGCTCTCTCTATTTGCTCTAGGCTATATATTCTTTGGAATAAATGTAATAGCCATTGGTTACTACTCAAGTATAGAAAGAGTTAAAAGAGCAATAAGCCTGACAATACTACGCGGAGTGCTACCTATTCTTTTCTTCTTTACTCTACCTAGCATATTTGGGACATCTGGAATCTGGAGCTCTGTTGCAGTTGGTGACCTTCTTGCAACCATTATTATTGTAACTTTGTTGTTTAAAGACAACTATATCAAGAATGGAAGATTTAATCAACAGTATCAATAGAGAGTTTCCATTAGAAGAGGGTGAGATAACCATACTTCGTGAATCCCTACGAACAATCTCCTTCTCCAAAGGTGGCATAATAATAAGGAAAGGTGATATTGACGACTCAATTTACTTTATCCGAAAGGGTGTATGGAGAGCACATTTGGATCGTGAAGGTGAGGAGCTTACTATATGGTTTGCCATTCAAGGAGAGATAATATTCTCTTCTTGGGGACACATCAGAAATCAACCTTCTAGATTCTCTATTACCGCTTCATGTGACAGTACAGTCATAGAGATGAAAAGGGATACAATAGAGAGATTATCAAGCCACTCAATTAACTTCAACAAATGGCTTCACAAACTATATGTTGATACAATATTGAGTATGGATGACCAACTTGTAAATATATCATACTTCACTGCCGAGCAGCGCTACTTGGCCTTTATGAAAAAGAAGCCATCAATATTTCAACAAGTGCCACTAAAGGAGATAGCTGGATTCATTGGTGTAACACCTCAATCACTAAGTAGAATAAGAGCAAATCTTAAGGAGTAATCCATTATATTCAAATAACAATAGCCACCGCCTAAGAATAGGCGGTGGCTATTACTTTATAGTGAACCACTCTCCATTCCTAACACGATAGGGAAAAGAATGTTATTCTCAAGATGAATATGCTGGTGTAGATCTAAATTGAACTCCTTAAGTTTGTTCATCAGCAGCCTGTAACTACCACAACCATCTGATGGCACTTGGTAACCATTTGTAAGATCGGCTATACGGAAGTATCTCTCACCCTCAGCATTATGCTCTTGCATCATTACAGATATTGGAGCCGCTACCGTACCACAATGGAAATCAGGTAATGCTCTACCCTCTTGTTGAGAGTTAAACATATCATATATATGAGGGAAAAGCATCATCTCCTCCTTCTCTAAGTGGCTATATAGATCCTCCATAGATCTATTAAAAAGTTCTCTCACCTCCAACAACTCTGGGTGATGAACCCCGTGAGCATTACACACCTTATCGAGAAGTGTCGAAATCTCTGGACCCTGAGTTCTAATATTTCTATGGTGATACTTCAGAATATAATCACTCAGTAGATCCAATGGCCACCCCTGGAAGTCCACCGCTTGAGAACTATCTCTACTCTCTTGGTTTAGCTCCTTAATGATTAACTCTACTTGTACACCACTCTTCAAACAGGCATCCTCTAAAGAGTCAGCACCATTACAACAGAAGTCAATTGAATATTTCTCAAATATCGCTGCCTTAGAAAAATCCTCTGCCACAATTTGCCCAACACTCTTATCTATGTAATTTTTCATAACTCATTATTTTTAGTTGATGTGACAAAAGTATATACTAGCTTCTCTATTAATTGTAATATCTATTACAACACTAAATAAATTATCCATCAACCATAAATGGAATTATTAATGCACCAAGTTATTGGCATACCACTTAGGCAAGGTAGTAAATCATAAATCAACACACCGATTTAACAAATCACTATTAATGAAACGACAAAAATCCCTCACAGAGTCTTAGTTTTGATGTTTTCTATCTACACTATCTACACCGGAGGTGTTTATCAATTCCTTACGGGTGTAGATAGCGATGTAGATAGGGTGTAGATAGGTTTCTATCTACACCAATCTGTTTTATCTTAAAATAGAGTCCGATATTATCAATTATAGCTATATATATAAGCTTTCATCAATCTTCGTCACTATATATATGTAAACAACAGATATAGAAACTGTTAATCTGAAGCGATGTAGACAGAAAAAACAGATTTTTTCTCACAGAGTTTGAAATTTGATGGGTGTGTTTGGATTTTACAAAATGGCCTAGGGGTATAGTCGTTCGCAAAAAAAGATCTGCGTAATCTGCGAGATCTACATGAATAATTCCCCTCAATTATGCATTCAGCATTATGAATTAAAAAGATGACGCAGTGGTAACGAACCTCTCATCAGATAGATCCGTGGACAAAAAGTCACAGCCTTTAGGGGTAAAACCCTTTGAGTTTGCACCCCTAACTCAGTGACTTCCTACCCCTAACTCAGTGCAAAATTAGGCAGTGCCTAACTCTTGATTAGCCTTAGCCTAACTACCCGAAAGCCTTAGGCTAAATTACCATTAGGCAGTGGCTAAATATAATAGCACGACAGAAGTTAACAACCTTACCCGATTTAACAAATCACTATTAATGAAATGGTAAAATCACCTCACAGAGTCTTAGTTTTGATGATTTCTATCGCCACATCGCCACCTCATATGGCTGTCAATCAGTTAAGTGTGGCAATAGGGTGTGGCGATAGGTTTCAACAAGTTCCTATCGCCACAAAAAATATTATCTTAATATAGGCACCATTATTAAGAGATAAAGCACAACTCGAAGTGAACTACTCCATCATTTATGGTTTAGGAGTAAAATAGAAGATATCCACTTGTTAATTTATTAGTGTGGCGATAGAAAAATCAAATATTTTTCTCACAGAGTTTGAAATTTGATGGTGCATTGGGTATTTTACAAAAAACGCCCCTGCAAAAGATTTGCAGGGGCGTTCTCATACTATTGTTGAATTACTTCTTACTCTCTGATGTAGAACAACAAGATGGATTAATGATACTCCATGTAAGAGCTGAAAGAGCTGCTCCTACCATTGGTGCTACGATAAACAACCATAGTTGACTTAAAGCTACACCACCTTGGAATAGTGCTGGACCAAAACTACGTGCTGGGTTCACAGAAGTACCTGTAATAGGTATACATACAATGTGAACTAACACAAGAGTCAAACCAATAGCTAATCCTGCTAAATTACCAGCACCCTTTTTCGAGTCAGTCGATCCTAATACTACTAGAACAAATACAAATGTAAATACTACCTCAGCAATAAGAGCCTGTATCATACCACCCTCTGCATATGCATTAGCACCTGTTGCTGTAGTTGCTCCATAACCACCAGTAGTTGTTAAAGCATAAAGAATAGAGGATCCAACCACTGCACCAATGAATTGTGCAATCATATAACCTATTGCCTCTTGTCCTGACATTCTTTTTGATAACCAAACACCCAATGTAATAGCTGGATTGATGTGACAACCAGATATTCCACCAATAGTGTAAGCCATACCAACAACAGAGAGACCAAAAGCAAATGCTACTGCTAATTTCTCTGCAGGAAGATCACAACCTAAGAAAATGGCTGAACCACATCCCATTAATACTAGCACCATTGTTCCGATGCCTTCTGCTAAGAACTTCTTCATACTTATACTTTTTAAAATTAGTAATTAACTACACCTTAATAATGAAAAGGTAATAGAACATTATTTAGAACTCTTAAGTTATGACCATACGACTACTCAATTCTTTATTAAGATATGATAAGCTTTTAGTCAAAAAGAAGAGATAGCATTCGCTATCTCTTCTAAAACAATTAATAGTACACTAAAGTTTTTTAATTATTCGTGCTGGATTACCTGCTACCACAACATTAGATGCTATATCTTTATTTACTATGCTACCTGCAGCCACTACAACATTATCTCCTATAGTCACTCCAGGAAGAATTGAGACACCAGCACCAATCCAAACATTATCTCCTATAGTTATTGGATAAGCATACTCTAGTCCTTGATTCCTTTGCAATAGATCAAGAGGATGACCCGCTGTGTATATCCCACAATTAGGTGCTATAAAGACATTATTCCCAATCTTCACTTTTGCGCCATCCAAAATGATTAGATTATGATTAGAGTAGAAGTTGTCACCTATCTCAATATTATAACCATAGTCACATTGGAATGGCTGTTCAATATGAAATGCATCACCAACTCTAGATAATATTTTGGTAATCAATGCCCTCCTCTCTGAATGCAAACTGGGCCTTAGGGAGTTATAATCGAAACACAAATCTTTGCACAACTCCCTTTCTCTAAGAAGCTCATTATCATAGTTTGCATTATACAACTCCCCTAGTGCAGCCTTTTGCTTTTCACTTTTCATAATCAATTTATAATATACTTAGTTATTTAAATCAATGACCATAATTAACCAATTATAGGCAACAAGAGTGTTATCCTCTTATGCACCCATTAATAAACTCTTTCATGTAAGGAGTATTCTCCTCTACACTCTGAAGTAGCTTGAACTGTGCTTTGGTTCTAACTAGGTTATGATCTGGATAGTTTATCTTATAATAAGTATCACCATTAATGTAATCTGCAAGAAAACGTACTGTCTGCATATATGGGAATAGAGCAGCTGCATAAGGAAGATTCTCTATCTCAACTGCAGTTAAGAAGCTAGATGCACCCTGAAGATACCCTTTTGTGAATGACTCAAAGATAGGCAGATTGAAGTTTACATTATCTAGATTCTTATCATCCTCTGCTCCTGTGTTAGCCCCTGTTCTCAAGAAATCACCATAATCAGAGAATATATAGCTAGGCATCAGCGTGTCCAAATCAATGATAGCCAAAACATTGTCTTGCTTATCAAATATCATATTGTTTACCTTCGTATCGCAATGGCATACACGTTTCGGCAATTTGCCTTCTCGATGTAATCTCTCAGCTTTACACATCTCTTCTGCTCTCTTCTCTATCTCCTCTACGAAGTATTTCACCTCATCTAGTCGTCCAGATAAGTTTTCAGCTACGGCTTGGCGAAGCTGTGACAATCTAAACTCCATATTGTGAAAATCTGGAATAATCTCACCCAGCTCTTGAGGTATATCAGTAAGCATAGATTGGAACTGACCAAAAGATACACCAGCAGCATAAGATGACTCTTCATTTACCTCTTGCTTAGTTACAGCATTGGGTATGAACTCCATCATTCGCCAGAAATTGCCATTAACCTCACTATACAACTTACCATCATTAAGTGTTGGTATAAACGTTAATGTTGTCTGCTTTGGTCCTTCACTCTTTGCCGACAATTTCTTTCTCAAATGAGTTGTTGCTGCATCGATATTGTTCATCAACATATCTACATCCTTAAAGATATTATTATTTATCCTCTGTAAGATGTAATCTGATTTAGCCTTATCTGCACTCTTAACTATATATGTATCATTGATAAGCCCGCCACCAAATGGCTCAATTTGATAGCTCTCGCTGTTGACAATAAATTCTGAAACAATCTTGTTTAGTTCAATGCTCTTCATAAGTAGGATTTTTAAAGTTTAAATGATATAGTTAGAAAAATGGCCGATAACAAAAAGTGTTCTCAACTTGATAATAAAAACAGGATAAAGATACTATTTTATACTACTATTTAAGACAATTATTGGTATAAAAGTATTCTTATCTATATACAACTAAGCAAATAGCTATAAAGATATTATTGTATGTAAGGCTATAATAGTTAATTTAGCGCTTGGATTTAAATAATATCTTAATATCAATAATACGACAAACAGACTCAATTATGAAAAAACTACTACTATCTTTAATGCTTCTATCCGCAATAACTGTTAACTCACAAGATAGAGGATACTCACACTACTGGCATCAACGTGTATCACTTTTCGAGGAGCTAACAATTAGTTCAAAAGATATTGTATTTGTAGGAAATAGCATAACCGACGGGGGAGAATGGTTTGAGCTATTGGGTAATAAGAATATAAAGAATAGGGGTATTAGCGGAGATATTACTCTTGGTGTATTCGATAGATTAGAGTCAATTACCAAGGGTAAGCCTAAAAAAGTATTTATTCTTATTGGAGTTAATGACCTAGCTAGAAAGAGTACAATAGATGAGATAGCAAACAATATTGGACTGGTTGTTAGAAAGATAAAAGAGGATAGTCCCAAAACAGAAATTTATCTTCAGAGTGTTCTGCCTATGTCAGACGAACCAAAAACTTTTCAAGGACACACCTCTCGCCATAGTGAAGTAAAACCACTCAACGCTCTTCTTCAAAAGTTAGCCAACGATGAGTCTTTGACTTATATAGATCTATACACTCATTTTATTGATCCTTCAACAGGAAAGATCGATCTTAAATATTCAAACGACGGATTACACCTTATGGGTGCTGGATACAAGCTTTGGGCTTCTATTGTAAAACCATATGTAAATAAATAAGTTAGCTCATTAATACCAATTAAGGATAAAAAATGCAGTAAGTCACCATTTAAGATCTTAAATGGTGACTTACTGCATTAGAGACTATAACAACGATAATCATATACTATTTCATAACCTCTCTCTATGATGTATCCTTAGGCTGTTCAAAACAACACTAATACTACTAAGAGCCATTGCAGCACTAGCAATCATAGGAGATAACATAACACCAAAAACAGGAAATAGTATACCCGCGGCAATAGGTACACTCATCAAATTATAAATAGATGCCCAAAAGAGATTCTCTCTTATCGTCTTGACAGTCAACCTAGAGATTCTAATAGCCTGCTCTACCTTTCTTAGATCAGAACTCACAATAGTTACCCCTGCAACATCCATCGCAATATCACTACCACTTCCCATTGCTATACTCAAGTCTGCTTGGGCCAAAGCAGCACTATCATTAATACCATCCCCTACCATAGCAACAACATACCCTTGTGATTGTAACCCCTTGATAAAATTCGATTTATCTACTGGGAGAGCCGAAGATACAAACTCTGTTATACCTACCTGCGAGGAGATATACTCCGCAGTTGCTTTATTATCTCCCGTTAGCATATATACTTTAACACCTAACTCCTTGAGAGATGATATTGCCTCCATTGAGCTATCCTTCACTCTATCCATGATAGTAAAAATTGCAATAAGCCGACTGTTTGAACCAAAGAGGACTGTGCTACCAATACCCATGTTATAACTATCGATATCCACACCAAACTTTTTAGCTAAATCAGAACTACCAACAAAATAGTTGGAATTATCGATTTGTCCTATCACCCCTAGTCCAGGAATATTCTCAAAACTATCAATCTCATAACTGTCACACTCACCGAGTGAATCTATTAAAGCCCCAGCTAAGGGGTGAGTTGATCTCCTCTCCAAGGTGTAAAGTATTGATTTAAGATAGTCAGACTCCTGAATCCACTGGCTACTTACCACAACTGGATTACCCTCTGTGATGGTACCAGTTTTGTCAAAGATTATTGCATCAACAGATTTAGCGATCTCAAGACTCTCAGCACTCTTTATTAATATTCCACTTTTAGCACTTAATCCAATCCCTACCATAACAGCAGTTGGAGTTGCTAGACCTAGCGCACAAGGACAAGCAATAACTAACACTGTAACAAATGCTATTAATCCATTAGAGAAGCCATTAATAGGATCTAATAGTATCCATGCTAATAGCGATAGAATAGCAATCAAGAGTATCAATGGCACAAAATATGAGACTATTCTATCAACAACTCTCTCTATTGGAGCCTTGCTGCTTTGTGCCTGTTCCACCATTGAGATAATCCTCGATAGTATAGTCTGGCTACCTACACCAGTAGCCCTAAATCGAAAACTACCATCCCTATTGATTGTCCCGGCAAACACCTCACTCCCTTTAGACTTTACAATAGGCAGAGACTCTCCGCTAATCATGCTCTCATCAACATAGGAGCCACCATCAATGAGAGTACCATCAACGGCAATCCTATCACCAGGACGAATAACCACTATATCCCCAATAAGAATATCCTTAATCAATACCTCCTTGTGCTCTCCATTGTGATCTATCACAGCACTCTTAGGTTGCAATCCCATTAGAGACTTAATAGCTGAAGCACTACTCATCTTAGCTCTAGACTCGAGAACTCTACCTACTAATATAAATGAAACCACCATACCTGAAGCCTCAAAATAGAGATGAGTCTCAGTTCCATGGGTAGAAAATAACGATGGGAAAAGAAGTGATATTAAGGAGAAAATATAGGCGATTGAACTACTTAGTACAACCAAACTATCCATAGATATACTCTTTGACTTCGCTCCTTTGTATGCTCTTTGAAAGAATCCTCTACCGAAATAGAATAGAATTACTCCTGAAATAAGCGCTGATGCCTCATTAACTAATGACTTATTAGTAAAGAACATACTGAGGATAAATAGAGGTATCGAGAGAATAAATGCACAAATAGCCTCTAGTCTTATTCGTTTGTACTCTCTTTTTGATAATTGATCCAACTCCTCACTATCTATATGCTCAACTATTAGCTTGTAGCCTACACTATCAACAATAGATTCGAGAATGACTGGGCTCAACACAGTACTATCATATTCTATTGATATTGTAGACATTGGAAGATTGACATTAACATCTACAACATACTCATTGGCTCGTAATGCCCTCTCAACCTTTGAGGCACAAGAAGCACAATTGAGACCCTTTATATTAAAACTCCTCTTTATTACACTTTTCATAATTGTAACGTATAAAATTCATGATGCAAATATCACACATTATCACAGCCTATATGTTACACAATTACTGATACTTCTTATATGATTATAATCTCACAATTAACATACACTTAACAAATGAGTTTGTAAACAAACTACTTAGACTTGCATGAAGGCAACATAAAAAGATGAAACTTTTTAGTATTTTTGTATTGACAAGCAAAATATCAATATCAAAACTAACCATGAGACTAATAATATATATCCTCCTATTCACTCTACCAATA
Source organism: Bacteroidales bacterium (assembly GCA_051648105.1). Taxonomy (GTDB): domain Bacteria; phylum Bacteroidota; class Bacteroidia; order Bacteroidales; family UBA7332; genus UBA7332. The sequence continues at coordinate 48,268 of JBOFEN010000101.1, read as the reverse complement.
GAACTTTTTTGTACCGAATGGAACTACTTCGTTCTCAATTTTGACAAGAATCAATATGGACGTGGATCTCAAACTTGGAAAATAGATCCATACGACGAGACTTGGACATTCTTCGCAAACAAGAATGGAATGTTACAATTTGATGGTAGCGAGTGGAGTGTCCTTCCTATGAATAATAGACTTGACCTCAGATCCGTTCTTGCGTCCAAGAGTCAAAAGAGAGTATATGTAGGTGGAATAAATGAGTTTGGCTATTACGAACCAGACAATATTGGGAATATGGTCTATCACTGCCTTTCTGACTCTCTAGATATTGAGACAAAATACATTGGGAATGTATGGGGAATACATGAGGTTGATAATATTATATATTTTCAAGGCGACAATAAGGTGGTAAAGTACCTCAATGGTAAATATACACCTATTGAGATGAATAGAAAGATTGACTGTTCAAACATGGTTCGTGGAACTCTATACCTTGGTACCGATCAAGGTGTATGGGTATTAATAGGTAATAGTTTTTTTCCTTTACAAGGTGCTCAAAGTCTAGCCTCAAAAAGGATTAGAGGTGTAATACCTTATAAGGATGGGGTATTAATTGCTACAGCATACAGTGGACTATACTATTTTGATGGTAGATCAGTGTCACCTTTCATAACAGGAGCTGAGTCATTCATGTTAAGTAATGAAGTATTTAGTGTTGCTTCAAAAGGTGATTTGGTTGCACTTGGAACTATACACAAGGGGATACTTCTAATAGATACAAATACTCTTGAGACTAAGTATATTAATGAATATAATGGACTATACAATAACACAATACTCTCTCTCTCATTTGATACATCTGGTAATCTATGGGCTGGATCCGATAATGGCATAAGTTATATTCACCTAAACTCTCCATTTACTAACCTTTACACTCACCCCTACTCTTTTGGTACGGGTTATACCGCAGCTGTAAAAGGTGAAAATATTTATCTCGGAACAAATAGAGGACTATTCCACACTTCATATCCTATAGTATTCGATGGAAATATGCCCAACATAAACTCCTTACCAAACTCTAGTGGACAGGTTTGGAATCTATGTCATATAGATGATGATCTATTCTGTATGCACGATAGAGGTATGTTCAAATTAGACGGCTCCTCCATGAAACGGATTGGAGAGATTGTTGGTACTTGGTATTGTCATAAGCATATCAACAGAGATGATTTAATGTTTATTGGTGCTTATGATGGGATATATCTGGCAAGAAAAGTCAACAATAACTGGGAGTTTGAGGGACGTATTAGTGGGTTTGACGAATCCTGCCCATATTTTGAGCAAGAGGGTAATAATATAGTATGGATAGAGAATGTAGACCATGTAGTAAGAATTGAGCTAACAGACAACTTTAGAGAGGTGAGAGCACAGAAATCATATTTCGCAGAAGATGGATTCCCTCAAGGGAGTGATATTACTCTCACTCGAATAAAAGGTGAGGTTTGCTTCATTACGAATAATGGTATTTATCGTCACGACAAAAGAAGCGATAAAATGGAACCAAACAATGATATTAATAATCAGTTAACTGGAAATCCATTCTTGAGAGTTCTAGAACATCACGAAAGATTGTTTACCCTTAGTCCATACGAGATATCTATATCAAATAAAGATGAGTATAAGAGAGGGGCAAATACAGCTATACAACCTATTTGCAGATCACTTATAGAGCTTGTTCCAAAATTCGAATCACTTATTCCAATCTGTGATTCTCAAGTAATAATTCCAAATGAAAATGGGTTTGCTCTTCACACTCACACTCAAACAAACAAAAGAAGTGGGTATGAGTACTCCCTGTTTATTAAGAAAGTTCAAACTCCAAACTCACAACTTTACAGGGCAAACTTCCTAAAACAAAAGAATGATATTAAACTTGACTACAATAATCCTCTTATTATTGAGTATAGTGTATCACATTATGGTATGAGTGATGATATCAAGTATCAATATAGATTGAACAAAGAGGCTTGGTCGGCATATACTACTATGGAGACAAAAGAGTATAGTAAACTTAAAGAGGGTGATTACATATTTGAGGTAAGAGCTCTTTTCCCTGATGGGTCGGAGTCAAAGGATCAGATTAGCTTCTCTATATCCGCTCCATGGTATAGAAGCTCGACTGCTTACACAATATATTCAATCATATTCATATTACTGTTTTGGCTCCTTTATAGATGGGATGACAAAAGAGTAAAGCGTAAAAATAAACTAGCAGTTGTAGAAAAAGAGAATCAACTACAAAAACTTGAGGAGGAATACGAATTAGAGAAGCGAGAAAAGGAGAAGCAGATTATTCAACTAGAGAATGAGAAGCTTGAACATGCTCTTCAATATAAGAGCCAAGAGATGACCAATCTTATGATAAACTTTACTCGAAAGAATGATATGCTTACCGAGATTAAGAGTGAAATAGTAAAGGTAACCAATCAACTAAAACCTGAGAATACGAAGGAGAGCAAACAGCTTCTAATGATAATAAATAACAAGATTGACTCAAACATTCAAAATGATGATGTCCTTAAGCGTATAGAGGAGCAATTTGATCTCTTGCATAATAACTTCATGAAGAGGTTAGAGATTAAACATCCGGATCTATCGGACAATGAGAGAATGATGTGTGCATACCTAAAGATGAAACTATCGTCAAAAGAGATTGCTCCTCTTCTTAATATTTCAGTTAGAGGGGTTGAGACAACAAGATATAGACTAAGAAAAAAACTAAACTTGGAGAGAGAAGAAGGGTTAGTTGAATACCTCGAGAGGTTCTTATAGTGCGCCCTAAAATGTTGCTGCATCAATGTATAAATTAACATAACCGATTGGTATATGAGCCATAAACTCATTGCCAGTCGGTTTTCTTTTACAAATCATCAAATTAAGAGCTATTGATAATTGAAATATCAACTCCTGCAATCTAATAAAACACAAACACCTAGATAGCAATATGTTATAAACAAGTGGCGTATTATTGATGTATTCTTTTTCTTACCATGAAGTATTGAAGAATGGTGTAATAATGTTATTTTATATGATTTATGAGGTACGTTTGCACAGCTTTAGTAAAGCATAACTATCAACGTTAATCTTAATCATTTAGTATTTATGAAAAAATTAGCAACTCTCTTATTTCTACTAACCTTTAGTATGGTCTCCATATTTGGACAGGCCACACAGGTAAAAGGTTTAATTGTGAGTGCCTCCGATGGTGAACCATTACCAGGAGTGAATGTGGTATTAAAAGGAGACAAGACCACAGGAACAATTACCGATTTTGATGGGTTATTCTCCATTACAATCGACCCAAATGCAGAGCTACATATATCATATGTAGGTTACAAACCGCAGGATGTTTCAGTCAAAGGTGAGAGCTTTATTAGAATCACTCTTCAAGAGGACAGTGAAGCGCTTGATGAAGTTGTTGTTATTGGATATGGTGTCCAAAAGAAAAGTGTGGTGACTGCTTCCATTGCAAGAGTATCTAGTGATGACCTAGATAAAGTAGCACCAACACGTGTTGATAATGCTCTTAAAGGGCTTGCAGCGGGTGTTACTGTTACTTCTGCTTCTGGACAGCCAGGTGAGGGGTCGAAGATCCGTATCCGTGGTATTGGTACAATTAATAACTCAGACCCTCTATACATAGTAGATGGTATGCCTATCGAGGGTGGTATTGATTTTCTTAATCCAACCGATATTGCAAGTATTGAAGTACTAAAAGATGCAGCATCTGGTGCTGTTTATGGTGCTCGTGCTGCTAATGGGGTAATCCTAGTAACAACAAAGAGTGGAACTGTTGGTAAGACAAAAGTTACATACGATTTTGGCTATAGCCTTCAGAACCCTTGGAGAGAGCGTGAGGTACTTAATGCAACTGAGTATGCTATACTTATGAACGAGGGTTACATGAACGCTGGCATGGCTCCTAAGTATCAAGATCCTTATTCATATGGAAAGGGTACTGATTGGCAAAATGAAGTTTTCAATTACAATGCCCCAATGCAAAACCACCAATTGAGTGTTAGTGGTGCAAGTGATAAAACGAACTACTTCTTATCAATGGGTTACTTCTCTCAAGATGGTATTGTTGGAGGGGACTATGATCGTTCAAACTACGAGCGCCTTACGATAAGAATGAACCTTAACAACATATTACTTGACACAAAAGAGCGTAAATATCTTAACAAAATTCAGATCGGAGTAAATGCATCTTATGCAAATGTTAGATCTACAGGTATAAGCACAAACTCAGAGTTTGGATCTGTACTAGGGTCTGCCCTAGCTCTATCTCCAATTATACCAGTATATGCAGTAGATGAAGAGGCTGCACTAAAAGAGTATGCAGGTATAGCTGACTTTACGCCTGTATACTCACCAGATGGTAGACTATACTCTATTGCTGGAGTTGATTATAATGAGATAACAAACCCATTAGCACAATTATCACTACCAGGCAACAAGGGGTGGAGCCACAAGTTTGTTACATCAGCTTTTGGTGAGATAACTCTTTGGGATAACCTTAAATTCAGATCACAGTTTGGTACTGACCTAGCTTTCTGGGGTAATGATAGCTGGATGAAGAAGTACTATCTAACTGCAAACAACAAAGCTCCTCGTTCATGGGCTCAGAGTGACATGAGCCTTGGACTCGTTTGGCAGTGGGAGAATATTTTGTCATATGACAAGAAAATTGGTGATCACTCTTTTGCTGTAATGGTTGGACAATCGGCTAAAAAAACAACTGGTAAAACTGTTGGGGCATTCAACTACGATCTTATTGAAGAGGATCCAGGAAAAGGTAACCTTGGATTCACATCTGGTCTTCGTGAAAATGGTGACATTAATGGTTGGGGGTATATTCACTCACCTCATACAATGGCCTCATACTTCGGAAGAGCTAGTTACAACTACAAAGAGAAGTACATGGCACAGGTAACTGTTCGCCGTGATGGTTCATCAAACTTTGGACCTGACAATAAGTGGGCTATATTCCCATCTTTCTCTTTAGGTTGGAATATTACGAATGAGGCTTTCATGGAGAGCCGTCCAGAGTGGTTAACAGCGATGAAACTAAGAGCTTCATGGGGTCGCAATGGTAATGAGGCAATTGGTGCATTCAGATATATGGCTCTAAGCCAACAAGGAAATAACTATCAATTCGGTAAAGATTCTAACCTTGCAATTGGTACTAAACCAAGTATACTTGCAAACCAATCAATTCGTTGGGAAGAGAGTGAGCAGACTGATATAGCTCTTGACTTTGGATTCTTCAATAATGCATTAACATTCACTGCTGACTACTATGTCAAACGTACTAATGGAATGCTTATCGAGATGCCTATACCAAACTATGTAGGTGAATCAAAACCTTGGGGTAACGTAGGTGAGATGGAGAACAAGGGTGTTGAACTAGAGTTTGCATACAGATTTAAAGTGAGTGACTTCAGTGCTCGCATAGCTGGAAATGCATCATATCTAAAAAACAAGCTTATCAATTACGGGAATGAATCTGGTTATCAAAACTTAGACTCTTCTCAAGGGTTAGGTACAATAACACGCGCACAAAATGGACTACCATTCCCATACTTCTATGGATTCAAAACAAATGGTATTTTCCAAAACATGGATGAAGTTAGAGCCTATACAGATGCAAATGGATCTATGATTATGCCTAACGCCGTACCTGGAGACGTTAGATTTATTGACCTTAATGGAGACGGTGTAATAGATGAGTCTGATAAGACAAACATCGGTAAAGGGATGCCAGACTGGACCTTTGGTATCAACTTCAGCTGTGATTACAAAGGTTTTGACTTTAGCATGATGTGGCAAGGTACTGTTGGCAATGATGTATTTGATGCTACTCGTCGTACAGATATCTCAAGTATGAACCTTCCAGCTTATATGTTGAACAGATGGACTGGTGAGGGGACTTCAAACTCAATTCCTCGTTTTGTCATTGGTGATAAAGTAAACTGGCAAACATCTGATCTTTTCGTGAAAGATGGATCTTACCTAAGACTTAAAAATATTCAATTGGGTTACACACTACCAAGACTATTAACTAAGAAGTGTTTCATTGATCAACTGAGATTCTACGTAGCGGCTGAAAACCTATTAACACTTACAAAATACGAAGGGTTCGATCCTGAAATCTCTTCTGGTGGAACATCACTTGGTGTTGATAGAGGTGTTTATCCTCAAGCTAAAGTATACACATTTGGTGTAAGCCTTAATTTCTAATTACTAAAAAAAAGAAAGATGAAAAAGAAATTATCTATTATAGCATTACTAGCCTGCCTAGGACTACAGAGTTGTTCTGACGACTTCTTGACGGTAAAGTCACCAGATAAGGTATCTATAGAGGAGTATTACAAGAATGAGGCTCGTATATTCGAAGCTCTTGTTGCAGCATATGACCCTCTTCAGTGGCCAGATTGGGGGATGAATGAATATAATCCTCCGTTATTGATGAGTGACATCATGGCTGATGATATTTGGGTTGGTGGTTCAAATGTCACAGACAACCAAAACTGGCACCTAATGTTCAACTACGAGGCACTACCTGACAGAGTTATTGGTGGTGTTTGGAGCTGCTACTACTCTGGTATAAACCGCTCGAACAACGTTCTAAAATATATGAGCTATGTTCAAGAGATTAGCGAAGAGAAGAAAGCTCTATTCCTAGCCGAAGCAAAAATACTTAGGGCATACTACTACACTTATCTTTGGAAAATGTGGGGTAATATTCCATATTATTCACAAAACCTAGAGTTCCCTTACATTGCTCAGCAATTAGGTGCTGATGAAGTATACTCTAATATCATTGCGGACATTGAAGATGCTATTGATAATGGTGGGTTACCTATGAAAGCTGGTGAGGAGACCTATGGAAGGGTGACAAAAGCTATGGCATATATGCTCTTCACTGAGGTGGTCATGTACCAAAAGGATAACGCCAAATACTCCAAGGCTCTTAACTATATGAAAGAGATCATTGATAGTGGTTCATATAGCCTACATGGTGACTATGCAGAGATATTTGCTGCCAAAGGTGAGTGGTCTAACGAATCTATTTGGGAGGTTAACTACAAAAGTGAAGGGGCTGTACGCTCTTGGAATGGTCCTTTAGTTTCTGGTGGAACAGTGCTTCCTCGTCTTATTAGCCCTAATGGATGGAGTGATGGTACCGATGGACGAGATAATGGTTGGGGATTCTGTCCTGTGCGCAAGGAGGCTTACGATATGTTTGAGGAGGGAGATACTCGTCGAGATGGATCTATCTTTAACACAAATGGCAAGACTTATAATGCGCGTTATCAAGATACTGGCTATTGGTTAAATAAATATATGGCTAGATCTGGATACAACGATGGACAGTTGGCTGATGCTGACCTTAACTGGAGTAACAACCTTCGTATCTATAGATACTCAGAGGTTCTTCTAAATGCAGCAGAACTTATCTGTTTAGGGGCTGGGGCTGGTGATGCAAATAGTTACCTAAATGAAGTTAGAAGTCGTGCTGGTGTATCAAACACAAGTGCTACTGTAGAGAGTGTATTAAATGAGCGCAGACTTGAATTTGTTGGTGAAGGTAAAAGATACTGGGACCTTATCCGCTCTGACAAAGCATCATCTACTCTTGTTCCAGATAGCTATGGTTATCGTACCAAAACTTGGAGTAACAATAAGAAGTGGTTACCAATACCACAATCTGAGATCAATGCCTCTCAAGGTACACTTACTCAAAATAACTACTAATACTAATTCTCATGAAAACAGTAATAAAACATATAACGCTACTTCTTCTCTCACTTTGGGTGGCTACAGCTTGTACGGAGGACTTTAGACATCCTTCAGAAGATAGAATACCACTAGCAGCAGATATAAAACACACCATAGAGGTAGACCAAACTACAAATGAAGTAACATTCAAGCTAAACAACCCAGGGTGTAATCCTGTATGGATCTTTGAGGGCAAGGAGTACTCTACAATAAATGGACTTACTCGAATATTTGCCGTAGCTGGAACTTATGAAGTTGAGATCAAGATCTCAAATGAAAGTGGTGTAAGTGATGGATCAATAATGGAATCTTTCACTCTAGATAATACAATTGTTGATTTCACTCGCTACTATAAAATGCTAGGTGGTGATGGCACAAAAGAGTGGAGCATAGCTAAAGATGAACCAGGACACCTTGGGTGTGGTGAATCAGGCACTATTGGCACAGGATGGTGGAGCGCATTACCAAATGAGAAAGCTGAATTTGGTGTTTATACCAACGTGATGACTTTCTCTATGGATGGGGTATACCACTTCGACCCAAAAGAGGTTGGTACTGTATATGTAAACGCAGGTTGTACTATATTCCCAGAGTATAACACTACTGGTGAGGACTTCCAAGCTCCAGTAACTGAATACAGCGTAGACTATTCATTCACCGTAGTTGGTAATGATGTATATCTAGTTCTACCAACTAAGAGCTACCTTCCTTACATACCAAACGACGCTACATATAATAACCCTACCTTCAAGATCGTATCTATAAAAAACAACTCTCTAGAGCTTGTGGCAGACAATGGTGAGATAGCTTGGCACTTCTTGTTGTCTCCTACTGTACATGAGTTGAGCCGTGAGGATAAACTTGCGGGCACTTGGGTATGGAAGAAGGATGCTGCTGGTCACCTTAGTTGTGGTGAGTCAGGTAGTAATGGTAGTGGATGGTGGAGTGCTATGCCAAATGAGAAGGCTGATTTTGGCATCTATAATCACCAATTAATATTCACAGCAGACGGATCTTATCAGTTTGTTCCTGGTGAGACTGGTAGCTTCTTCGTAAATGTTGGATGTACTCTTTTCCCTGAGTATAATACAACTGGTGAAGACTTCACTGTTCCTACAACTGGACAGAATTCTACTTGGAGATTTGTGGATGAAGGCTCTGACACATTTATTGAGTTCCCTACTCAAACAATAGTTGGATACGTACCTAACGATGCTGCTTGGTTAACTCCTAAGTTCAAGATACTACAACAAACAGACAATGAGCTACACATTGTTATTGATAATGGTGAGATAGCTTGGCAATATCAGTTCATCAAAGAGGGCACTGAAGAAGAAGAGGATAAACCAATACAATATGATCCAGACTCTGAATTTAATATGTGGAAGAACGCATCATTCACAAACAGCTTCTTTTACGCTCCAAACTGGAGTGAAATAGCTCCTCCTGGATTAGTTATAAATGGTAATTCATATTCTCTATCATTCCCACAAGAGACATATGAACAGTGGCAAGCACAAGTTATGTTTTTAACAAACATAACTACTAACACTGCTACAAACTACGACTTCTGTTTGACACTAAACTCAAATAAAGACCTCAATAGAGTTACTATTAAACTTGTAAAGGAGGGAGATGATGACACATTCTTCTTCATGAAGATGGTATCTCTTGAAGCATATGAGGACTACCTCCTATCATTCACTAACATGCCAGGTATTGATATGGAACAAGTTAAACTAGTATTTGACTTCGGTGGCAACCCTGCAAACACAGAGGTTAATGTTAGTAAGATAGTACTTAAGGATCACAATGATGATGATGGATCTCGCTAATAATGCGTGAGCCAATACAGTTTAGGAGAGAATTACTTCTCTCCTAAACTATAAATGAACAAAACATTATGAGACAAATGAACATAGCATACATATTCTCACTACTACTTACTCTTCTCTCTTGTGGAGGAGATGAGCCTGCACCTTCGCAGAAGCATACTCTATCTGCGACACCTCTTTCACTAAACTTTAGTGAGATAGCACAGAGTAGTACTATAGATATTAACTCGACTAAAGAGTGGGGTGCTTATAGTAATGAGGATTGGATAAGTTTCACACCTAGCTCCTCTCTAGCGAACGAAACAAAGATGACTGTTACTGTTACTAAAAATAGCTCAAACTCAAAACGAAATGGTTCGGTAGTTATAAGATCTGGTGACCTTCGCCAAACAGTGGAGATTACGCAAGAGGCATCTGAGGTAACGCCTCCTGATCCATCAATTACTGCACCTGAAGGATACACCCTAGTTTGGCATGACGAGTTCAATGAAGGTACACGTCCTAGTGCTACTAATTGGAGCTACGAGACTGGTGGTGGTGGTTGGGGCAATAATGAGCTTCAACACTACGTTGCTGGTAGCATAGGTAGCGAGCAGCTTGCCTCTGTAAATGATGGGATATTCAAGATAGTAGCAAAAAAGATTGGATCTACAGTATACTCAATACGTATCAATAGTAAAGAGAGCTGGACATATGGCTACTTCGAGGCAAAACTCAGACTTCCCTCTGGTAAAGGCACATGGCCTGCATTCTGGATGATGCCAAAGAACTTCACCTCTTGGCCTGAAGATGGTGAAATAGACATTATGGAAGAGGTTGGTTATAGACCTAATTGGGTATCATCAGCTATTCACTGCAAATCATATCACCATAGTATAAATACTGAGAAGACTGCGGAAAGATTCCTTGAAACAGCTCAAAGCGAATATCATATCTACGCTCTTGAATGGACTGAGGATTACATAAAAACATTCGTAGATGGTACTCTACTCTTCACTTTCATGAACGACAAAAAGGGTAACAAAGACACATGGCCATTTTACACTCCATTCTACCTAAAGCTTAACCTTGCATGGGGTGGAAACTGGGGTGGAGCACAAGGTGTTGATGAGTCAGCTCTTCCTGCAACATACGAGATAGATTATGTACGTGTATTCCAAAAAAGCAAATAGTAAACAATGAGAAATATAAAAACTGCTACAGCAACACTACTGACTGGACTACTTATATCGTGTAGTACCAACACAAGCAACACGAATGACCCCATCGAGAAGAGAGTTGAGTCTCTTCTATCAAAGATGACCCTTGAGGAGAAGATTGGTCAAATGAACCAGATATCTACGTTTGGTAACATCGAGGAGATGCACGGTTTAATAAAGAAAGGTGAGATAGGCTCAATTCTAAATGAGGTTGACATAAAGAGAATTAATGCACTTCAGAGAGTAGCGGTGGAGGAGTCAAGATTAGGTATACCTCTTCTTATTGCTCGCGACGTTATTCATGGTTTCAAAACAATATTCCCTATTCCTTTGGGACAAGCTGCATCTTTCAACCCAGAGATAGCATACGAAGGAGCAAGGGTATCTGCAATAGAGGCCTCATCGGTTGGGATTCGTTGGACCTTTGCTCCAATGATAGATATATCTCGCGACCCACGCTGGGGGCGTATTGCCGAAGGGTGTGGAGAGGATCCATACGTAACCTCTGTAATGGGGGCTGCAATGATTAAAGGGTATCAAGGTGATTCGCTTAACTCCCCAACCTCTATTGCTGCTTGTCCAAAGCACTTCGTAGGTTACGGTGCTGCCGAAGGAGGACGCGACTACAACTCAACTAATATTCCTGAGAGACTACTCCGAAATCTATACCTACCACCATTCGAGGCGGCTGTAGAGGCTGGTGCTGCTACATTCATGACCTCTTTCAATGACAATGATGGCATTCCTTCAACAGGAAATAGTTTCATACTTCGTGATGTACTTCGCAAGGAGTGGGGATTCGACGGACTTGTGGTTAGTGATTGGGCATCAGCTAGTGAGATGTTAGCTCATGGATTTGCAAAAGATGAGGCAGAGGTTGCCCAGATAGCTGCTAATGCTGGTGTTGACATGGAGATGGTTAGTTATACATATGTCAAAGAGCTTCCAAACCTAATCAAAACAGGTAAAGTTAAACAACAAGTTGTTGACGATGCTGTTAGAAATATACTTAGGATAAAGTTCCGCCTTGGACTATTCGAAAATCCTTATGCCGACGAGATGCAGGAATCTACATTCTATGCAGCATCTCACCTTGAGGCTGCTAAAAGAGCCGCTATAGAGTCTGCTATACTACTTAAGAATGAGAATAATACACTCCCTCTTGCAAACTCAGTAAAGAGAGTTGCTATTGTTGGTCCAATGGCAAATGCTCCATACGAACAACTTGGCACATGGGTATTTGATGGTGAAAAGAGCCACACTCAAACTCCTCTTAATGCAATAAAAGAGCTAGTTGGTAGTGAGGTGCAAGTGATCTTCGAACCAGGATTAAACTATAGTCGTGAAAAGAGTCAAGCGGGAGTAGCAAAGGCTGTAGCGGCAGCTAGAACAGCTGACGTGGTAATTGCCTTCGTTGGAGAGGAGTCTATTCTCTCTGGAGAGGCTCACTGCTTGGCTGATCTAAACCTTCAAGGTGATCAACAGGGACTAATCAGCGAACTATCAAAGCTAAACAAACCACTAGTTACTGTTGTGATGGCTGGACGCCCTCTAACCATAGAGCAAGAGGTTATTGCCTCTTCTGCACTACTCTACTCTTTCCATCCAGGAACAATGGGTGGACCTGCACTTGCTGATCTAATTTTCGGTCGTGCAGTTCCTAGTGGGAAGACTCCTGTAACCTTCCCTAAGTCTGTGGGTCAGATTCCAATCTACTACGCACACAACAACACGGGACGCCCTGCCACTCGCAACGAAGTGCTACTAAATAACATTCCTGTGGAGGCTGGACAGACTTCACTTGGATGTACTTCATTCTATCTTGATGCTGGATTTGATCCTCTTTATCACTTCGGATATGGACTATCATACACCACATTCAACTATAGCAATATCGAATTATCAACTAGAGAACTTACCGAGAGGGAAACTCTGAAAGTAAGCTTCCTGCTTGAGAACAGTGGTAGATATGAGGCTACTGAAGTGGCGCAATTATATATCCAAGATAAAGTAGGCTCGGTTACTAGACCAGTGAAAGAGCTTAAGCGCTTCGAACGTATAACACTCAAACCAGGTGAGAGCAGAGAGGTGACCTTCGAGCTACCTATTCAAGAGCTTGCATTCTGGAACATTGATATGAAGAAAACTGTTGAAGCTGGAGAGTTCAACCTATGGGTAGCTGGTGACAGCCAAAGAGGAACACCAACTACATTCTCGGTGAAGGCTCTTTAAACTATAAATAGTCTCACACATAGTTGCTACTAAAAATTGACTTGTTTAGGTTACACTCACTTATCTCAGTTTAGCAACTATAAAAATAGGCTCTATCTACTTTATTAATAGTAGATAGAGCCTATTGTATATAATAAATATGTACTATCTATTATAAGTGTAAGATAATGATGTATAGATCCTATTTTAGATTACTCTAGCTCTATTCATAACTCTAATTATACTATCTTTGGTTATTGTAAACTAGAAATATATGGAAAGTAAAGTAACTAAGGATAGTTTTATATATGAGAATGTCGAATACTACTGCTCACTAGAACTAGCTATGGAGCTAATAGGTGGCAAGTGGAAAACGATGATGATTTACCATCTAAAGGATGGTGCTATGCGTTCTGGTGATCTACAGCGAACCTTGAGGGGTATAGCAAATAAAATGTTTACACAAACTGCTCGCGAGCTAGAACACTCTGGTCTAATTGAGAGAATTGTGTATCCTGTTGTACCTCCTAAAGTGGAGTATAAGCTTACGGCAAGGGGTGAGTCTGTTCTTCCGATTATATTGGATCTAGCTAAATGGGGCATAGAGATAGGGATTGGTAATCATCACTGTTCAAACGATTAGACAGTAGACTAGATATAAGTGCCTTATAATATATCTTAAAACTGTGCTAGTAATTTGTATCATCAAAACAGTAATTTGTTTATAGTGTAGACATTATAAACAAATTAGTTTTGCAATCATACAATTAACAACAGTGATGATTATGAAGAGTATTATATTGAACAATGGTGTTGAGATGCCAATGATGGGATATGGTGTTTATCAAGTTGAGCCTTCTGAATGCGAAAGATGTGTTATCGATGCTATAAGCGTAGGATATAGATCTATCGATACTGCTCAGATATATGGCAATGAAGAGCAGGTGGGGAGTGCTATTAAAAAAAGTGGGGTTGACAGAAAGGAGCTATTCATAACTACTAAAGTATGGATTACTAATGGTGGCTATGAGAAAGCTAAAGCATCGATTGAGGAGTCTCTACGTAAACTTCAGATGGATTATGTTGACCTTCTACTTATTCACCAACCATTTGGAGATTATTATGGAACATATCGCGCAATGGAGGAGGCTTATAAATTAGGAAAAGCTAGAGCAATAGGTGTTAGTAACTTCTATCCTGATAGATTCGTTGACCTTTCGGAGTTTTGCGAGATTAAACCTGCGATAAACCAAATTGAGACACATATATTCAACCAACAGTGGGAGTCACAAGAGGTAATGCAGCAGTATGATGCAAAAGTTATGTCATGGGGACCTTTTGCTGAGGGCCGAAATAACTTCTTTACAAATGAAACTCTTGCTGCCATTGGCGCTAAATATGGAAAATCAGTGGCTCAAGTAGCACTTAGATTCCTTCTTGAGCGTGATATAATACTAATCCCTAAATCGACACACAAGGAGAGAATGATTGAGAATATGAATATCTTCGATTTCACTCTTGATAATGAAGATATGGAGGCAATATCAAGACTTGACAAAAAAGAGAGCCTTTTCTTCTCTCATCGCGACCCTCAAATGGTGAAGTGGTTGGCTAACTATGGGAAGTAAGTAGCAATATATCAAAAGAGGTGAGTATACAATCATGTATACTCACCTCTTTTGATATATCTCATTTACCATTTAGGGTCTCTAGCCTCATTATTATAGAGGTTTGACTTCTACCCATTTTTTGAGAAATAAATTTAATTGTCTTTCCATCATTATGAAGATCAAGTAGAAACTTATCAGCTTTGGGAGTCCATCTTTTATTAGCATTTCGATGTTTAATGTAGCTATCGGGGGATATTGTTTCAGGGCTGATGAATTCATCTACAAAAACTGATGGGTAACGATTATCATAAAGTACAATGGTCTTAATCTTTGCTCTAGTTATGGCTACATAAAATAGCCTACGCTCCTCTCCAAAAGGATATCTATCACTTTGTGTTAAGACATAATTAAGTATTGGATCATCACTCACCAATGAAGGGAAGCCGTAAGTATCTTTATTGCACTGTAATAGAATTACGTAATCAGCTTCTAGACCTTTTGACTTATGTACTGTTAGAAACTCAATCTCACGGCCTAGTATATTGTAAAAAAACTTCTCCCCTCTCTTTATTGATGAGAATCTATAAGATAGATAGTAGTCATCAAAGGTGTATCTACCCAATAAGTAAATTGATTTATCTTGTGGTATATCTGAGACAATCTGCTCTATGGTATTACAGTAGTCCCTTCTGTAGTAATGCCTAAACTCTAATTCAGTAGTTATATTTGAATTGAAAGATCTTATATTTTTTCTTATCTGAGCACTATTTCTTTGGATAAATTGAGAGGACTGAGCTACTAACGGCTCTCCGAATCGGTAGGTTGTTTCAATCCTATTCAACTCTGTTTCACCAAAGTAGTCCTCAAATTGATTAAAGAGTGACATATCACTACCCGAAAACCTATAAATTGATTGCCAGTCATCTCCCACACAATATAGCTTAGCTTGTGTATATCCCTGACGAAGAGCCTTTAGAAAATTATATCTATCTATAGATATATCTTGAAACTCATCAACAATTATATAGTCATAAGAGTATTTCTGAGAGTTATAGCACATTTGAGTTGCTTTGAGTATTGCATCTGTAAAATCAATTTGCTCTTTATCTCTTAGAGCCTCTATATATTGATTATATATAGGATGAATAATATCTTTTATAATAAAAAGGCTACGTTCATCAGCTTTATTATTTATAGATTGAATAATCTCATCCAATGGCATACAACTCGATTTGGTCAGAGTAATGAATGTTGCTATTAGTCTAATAAATGATTTCTCACGTTTAGTATCTGACGAGATAATAAGGTCATAAAGTTCCTCTTGAGATTTTTCAACTATTGGCACCCCAGCGCCCTTTAATAGGTCTTTTAGTTTATCCTTTATATCTAGATAATGAAAATCTGCACTAGAGGTAGTTAGAAGTTCTGTTGCAAACTTCTTGTGGGTCTCAATCTTCCAAGTTATGCCATCATTATATATATTATTTGCCTCATCGTAACTTATATTCTTATGATCAGCAAACCAATGAGGAACAAGACCATGTTCATCAACACCGAAATGTTCGAGATATATTCGTCTACTTTGACCACTTTTATAGAAATATATGGAGAAGTCTGGTGAGTACTGCGAGTGCTTCTCATCAGATAACTCATACTCATATTTCTCTTCATATCTAAAGTTAACCCCCAAGCTTGATAGTGCAAAGCATATCTTCTGCTCTTGCACACTCTTGACATTGATGATATTACCATCCATATCTGGTAGAAGAGCTTTAATTTGAATACTTTTAAGATCTGTAAGATTCTCTCTCTTCTCGCGCTTTTTTGCCTCCCACTCCTTTTCGTAATACTGATAATCGACGAAATACTCAAGAGCTTTGCTCTTGAATAGCTCATCTTGAAGGAGATTACGGAATATTCTAACAAATAGAGCATCTGTATTTTGACATATTGAAGGCTTTATCCCACTCACCTCCCCTATTATATCTAGTGCTAATTTATGAAAGGTATACCCCCTTAACCCAGGAGTATTGATACGTTCGGTTAATTCTGATGCGGCTTTATTTGTATAGCTTATTAATAGTATTCTGCTTGGATCTACTTTCTTTATCTCTGTTAGGTATTTAACCTTACCAACTATAGAGGAGGTCTTTCCACTACCTGCACTACTTACAACAAGGCAATTTTGAGCTTCTGAAACTATTGATCTTCGCTGTTGATTGTCCAATGGATATGTCAAACAGCTATCAAAAAAAGAGCTATACTTTTTGAGTCTACTACTAATAACTTCTTCATTGTGTGATTTTACAATACCCCTTATAGAATTGTAGTCATCAATAAAAACAATTAATGACTCTGAAGGTGTAATTGAGAATCTTTTTAGCTTTTCAGACAAAGATTGAGCTTCAACATAGGTAGATCTATAGTGACTTATTAGCTCTTTCTGTTGTAATGAGGTTATATAATGATCTATATAGTTATGCTTAATATCATATGAGATACTACTAAAAGTTATGTTACAATCAGTATCAATCGATTGATAGCTCTCTTGTTTGGTAAGAGAGTGGTCAATCATCTCAACTACCTCCTTTTGCCTATCTTTCAACCTACTTCTGCATATTAATATATAAGATATAATAGCAACTATAATAGCACAAACAACAATGAT
The DNA here is from genome assembly GCA_051648105.1 of Bacteroidales bacterium. Lineage (GTDB taxonomy): Bacteria > Bacteroidota > Bacteroidia > Bacteroidales > UBA7332 > UBA7332. The sequence goes on along the minus strand of JBOFEN010000101.1, from coordinate 30,918 downwards.
AATAAATGGGATCATAGCAATCAATCTATTTAAAAAGCTGAGCCCTTCAATTTCAAGACATCTATTCTTATTAAGATTATAATCAGTAAGAGTAACCTCAGCACAATGGGAATGCAAAAGTAAAATAAAATGAGTTCGCTTATATTCTATAGGTTGAATTATTTACTGTTGATTAGTTGTTTAGAGCTTAACCCCACACAAAAATCTACCCTCTGAACCTCTTCATAGGGTGAAGGAAGGTAAATATTAGCGCAGCAAATCCCAATTTACCATGAATACCACCTAGTGTTGAATGATTGTCACCTATGATAAAAGGTAGTGCAACGATTATTCCCGTTAAGCCAGTAACTAAGAAGAAGGAGATAAGCCACTTTGTATGTCTCTTTTTTAGCTTATTGAACCTTGTAATCCAACCCTTAATACCACCCCAATAGATGGCTATATGGTTAGACGCAACAACTATAAACAGTGATGATACTACTATGTGTATCCATACTAAAGCTTTAAAGCTAATACCCATAAATGGTTCCCCATGTAGTATCTCCAACTGTATGGAGCTAATTGTGGTTAATATAGTCAATACCACAAGTATAATCTTCAATCTCTTACTCTTCTCTCTCTTTGTCATAACTTAATTTGTTTTGTGCAAAGTTATGGTGAATATAGTATTAAGCACTACACTATTTTTGCAGATACATTCTCTATCTTTGCAAATATGAAGAAAGAAATTCACAGATCTGACATAGGAGTAAATATCAACTCGGTTGTAGAGATAAGAGAGGTAGATGCTTCTAAGGGTGATAAAAGACGCACAGAAGAGTACCACAATCATCAGGCTTATCAATTAGTTGTAATCCATAGAGGCTCAGCAGAGGTTATATGTGATAATATCCTCAATAAGCTTGAGGAGAAGAATGTTATATTGATAGGTAGCGACCTTCCTCATGGGGTAATAGGCTTCTCCCCTGATATTAAGGCAACGATAATACATATACCATATAATATCATCAATTGGGGTATAGGGGTGATTGAGTTGGTGAGTGATCTTGAGTTCATCAAGAGTAGCAACTCGGGGTATCTCTTCACCTCAGCTAATACTTACAGAAGAGTTGTTACTTTGTCAAACAAACTTAAACGCAACTATGGTTTTGGACGTGTAAGCTCACTTTACGAGCTTCTTTCTCTTCTTTCAAACGATCTTAGCAGAAAGGAACTAGTTGCGAATAGGAGTATAAACGCTGAGATAGTTGACACCCCTCTAAGTAGCTCGATAGAGAGAGTATACAGTTTTCTATACAAAAACTTCCAGAAAGAGATAACTCTTGATATGGTGGCACACCACGCCAATCAAAATCAGAGTGCTCTATGTCGCGCATTCAAACGAAGGAGTGGGTATACAATCTTTCAATTTATCAACAGACTTCGAGTAGAGAGGGCTTGTCAACTTCTCAGATCTAGTGATCTCACCATAAATCAGATTGCATACAGCGTGGGATTCAACAGCTTCTCACACTTCTACACTCAATTTATGAGAGTAGTTAACTTGTCACCTAATGAATATCGTAAAGTATCTAATTTATAATATTAGTATGAGAGTTATTATTGTCTCTATAATGCTACTTGCAAACCTAATAAATATCTCAAGTAGTAATAATCTAGTTAAGTCCATACAGAGTATTGCATCAACAATAAACGCTCGTGTTGGAGTGGCCATAAAAGTATTGGAGAGCAAAGAGAGCTACAATATTGCTGGCAATGACCATTTCCCTATGCAGAGCACTTATAAGTTTCCAATAGCACTAGCAGCACTACAGGAAGGAACAACCCTAGTTTTGGAAGATTCAATCTATATTGAAAGGCGAATGCTGCACCCCATCAGGGTAGAGTCCTCTAAGAGAACTCTACCCTGATGGTGGTATAAAGCTAACTCTATCTTCAATCATTGAATATATGCTGCAACGAAGTGACAATAATGCTTGTGATATTATTCTTGAGTTGATTGGTGGAGCTCAGGTCGCTGACAACTATCTTCGTACTATTGGCATTAATGATATAAAGATAGAGAGTAGTGAGCTTGAGTTACAATCAAATTGGGAGGTACAGTTTAGAAACTGGGCAACCCCTCTGGAGTTCATCAGTCTGCTTGAACTTTTCGATAGTGGGAAACTATTAAATAGAGAGAACCAGCTATTCGTATTCACCACTATGGCAAATACTACTTCAGGTTCTGCAAAAGATATAATCCCTAAGGATATTATAGTGGCACATAAAACAGGATTCTCTGGAGTAAATGACAAAGGGGTAACAGCTGCAAATAACGACATTGGAATAATGGTATTGCCAAACGGCAAACGAGTAGCTTATGCAATATTCATTAGTGACTCTCTCGAGGAGCAGAGTAGTAACTATAGACTTATTGCCCAAATTGTATCATTGATATATCAAGAGTTCAGGTAAGATTTAAGTAAAGCTATTGATAAAAAAAGATCTTAAAATGGAGATTAATACTCCATCTTAAGATCTTTCTCTATTTGATACAATAATGTTCAATTAATTTAAAAACAAAGAGCAGTAAGCCGATAAGCCGGGTTCTGTTCTCCCATAAAATTAGGGGAGCGTCTGTCATTTATCTCGACTACAACTCACATTGCAGCTCTAGCGTTCTACCCCTCGGCATCGGGCGAGCAGCCCTACTGCGCCGATATACATGAACTTGCTACCCATCAGACGTACGGCTCCTTACATTACTGCAAAGACCGGTGGGCTCTTACCCCACCTTTTCACCCTTACCCCCTTCGAAAAGAGGGCGGTTATTCTCTGTTACGCTACTCTACCCTCGCGGATAGCTTCCCGTTAAGAAGCATGGTGCTCTATGTAGCCCGGACTTTCCTCCCGCAGCTAAGCCACGAGCGACAAACTGTCTTACTGCTCTTTGTTAGTACAAAGGTAATAAAAAAAGTAATTCAATAAGGATAATGACGAACAAATAGAGAGCAGCTCTGTTTGATATAAGATAAAGCAAATTATTAACAACAGAGAGTAACAACACTATTTCTCAAAGGGGTAATCCCATTAAGTATCTACCTTAGAACATTTAAGGAGCATTTTAATATTTTTGGGAGGAAAAAAAGAAAAAATCATACCTCTCTATTTGGGAAAATGAGAAATCTTGTCATAACTTTGTTACTCAGAAATAACACTAACGAGGAATCGACAAAGAATTTAACATGGCTAATAAAAAGGAAATTGTAGCAGCACTGACTAGGCATTTTGGATTTGATACGTTCAAAGGCAATCAAGAGGAGGTTATCCAATCCTTACTTGATGGACGAGACACATTTGTACTAATGCCAACAGGCGGTGGTAAGTCGCTCTGTTATCAGTTGCCAGCTCTTATGATGAATGGTACTGCTATCATCATATCTCCTTTGATAGCCCTAATGAAGAATCAAGTTGATGCCATGCGCAACTTTAGCGAAGAGGATGGAATTGCCCACTTTCTTAACTCATCGCTTACAAAGAGTGCAATCGATAGGGTCAAAGAGGATATATTGACCAAAAAGACTAAGCTTCTTTATGTAGCTCCAGAGTCATTGACTAAGGAGGACAACATTGAGTTTCTTCGTCAAATAGAGATCTCGTTTTATGCCATTGATGAGGCCCACTGTATTTCTGAGTGGGGCCACGATTTCCGACCTGAATATAGGAGAATACGACCTATTATTAATGAAATAGGCAAACGTCCTGTTATTGCACTAACGGCCACTGCTACGCCAAAAGTACAACACGATATTCAGAAGAACCTTGGTATGATAGAGTCGAATGTCTTCAAATCCTCGTTTAACCGTCACAATCTATACTATGAAGTACGAAAAAAGGGAGAGACAGTAGAGCGTGATATAATTAAATATATCAAATCACAGGAGGGCAAATGTGGGATAATCTACTGTTTAAGCCGCAAGAAAGTAGAAGAACTCGCAGAGGTTCTTCGTGCGAACGGTATCTCGGCACTACCTTACCATGCTGGTATGGAGTCTAATGTCAGAAGTGAAACACAAGATGCTTTTCTTATGGAAAAGATTCGTGTTATCGTTGCTACTATAGCCTTCGGTATGGGTATCGATAAGCCAGACGTACGTTTTGTTCTACACTACGACGTACCAAAAAGCCTCGAGGGGTATTATCAAGAGACTGGTCGTGCGGGTCGCGATGGAGGAGAGGGGCAATGTATAGCCTACTACTCACCAAAAGACTTGCAAAAATTGGAGAAGTTTATGCAGGGCAAACCTATTGCAGAGCAGGAGATTGGCAAGCAGTTGCTTGTAGAGACTGCTGCATACTGCGAATCTGCTATTTGCAGGCGTAAATCGATTCTTCACTATTTCGGAGAAGAGTATAAAGAAGAAAATTGTGGAAATTGTGACAACTGTATGCACCCAAAGAAAAAAATAGAAGCGCAAGAGCTGCTCATTACAGCCATCGAAGCCATTTTGGTATTAAAAGAGAAATTTAAGGCTGATTATGTAGTTAATGTATTGATTGGAAAAGAGACCTCTGAGATCGACTCATATAGTCATCAAGATCTAGAGATATTCTCATCAGGAAATGATGAGGACGAATCAACATGGCACGAGGTAATAAGAACCGCCATGCTTGAGGGCTACCTAACCAAAGATATTGAGAATTATGGTATACTAAAGGTTAGTGAAGCTGGTAAGAAGTTTCTAAAAAAACCTGTATCATTCAAGATAATCAAAGAGGATGAGGAGAGTGAAGAGGTAGAGGAGTCACAAATGAAAGGAGGAGCATCTTGTGCTGCCGACCCTGTTCTTTTTGGAATGCTTAAGGATCTTCGTAAACAGATATCTAAGAAATTAGATCTACCTCCATACGTCATTTTCCAAGACCCATCACTTGAGGCTATGTCTACTATCTATCCAGTTACATCTGAAGAGCTTCAGAACATACCTGGTGTTGGTGCTGGTAAAGCAAAGAGATATGGTGAGGAGTTCTTAAATCTCATCAAAAAGCATGTCTATGAGAATGAGATTGATAGACCAGAAGACCTTAGAGTACGCACTGTTGCCAACAAGTCTAAACTCAAAGTAGCCATCATTCAATCAATAGACCGTAAAGTTGCTCTTGACGATATAGCTATATCTAAAGGTATTGACTTCAACGAACTACTAAACGAGGTTGAAGCTATTGTCTTCTCAGGTACGAAGATTAACATCGACTACTTCCTAAACGAGATCATGGATGAGGAACACATTGAGGAGATATGTGACTACTTCAGAGAGGCAGAGAGCGATAGCATGGAAGACGCTATTGAAGAGCTTGGAATGGCTTATAAAGAGGAAGAGGTACGACTTGTTCGTATTAAATTTCTTTCAGAAATGGGTAACTAATTGAGTTGCTATTGAGCTATATTATTTAGCAATATATCATATAACGAGATAAGGGGACAATGTTTACTTCTGTTAAACATTGTCCCCTTATCTCGTTTAATTGTATCATTATGCTCAATAACAGCTAAAAATGGAGTATTAAAGGAGAACAAAAAAGTTCTGTAGATGTTTTATTAAAGTGAGGGTACAAGGGCATTAACTGATAAATTAATATATTATGAAATCCCTAATCTTGGCTTTAATATTCAGCTTTGCGCTGGGGGCAAGATGCTGGGCCGTGCAACCATCAGATTCACTTAGTATAGCCCTAAGTGAACTTGGTCTCTCGACTACTGTTTCAGCTCCTTCCGGAGTATACTCTTTTGTTGAGCAAGTGGCACTCCTAGACGCTTTCTATGGCATAGACCTTAACAGCAACAGCTCTATTGATGAATTTATGAAGAGCTTCCGCTCCCAAATCGAGCCCTCTATTAGTGGGCTAACACTTCTATTGCCAAATTACAATTGGAAAGTTACAAACAAGAAGAGCAGTTGGACTGAAATGGCAAACATTGGAGGTAACTCCAAGAGCCAAAGATCCAACTTCCCAAAATTGCAACTGCTAGATCCAACACCTAAATTCATGCGAGATGCACCTGTCAACCTCAAATATATGCCAGATGTACAATTCTTAGTAAAGTTCTTTGCTCTACTACAAGTAATAGAGACTATCTTTAATGGATTGCCAAACAAGATAACACTAACAAAAAATATATTAGTCACATATAAGAACAGTAGAGTCGTTCTTCAATGGAAATTCTAAAGAACACATATATGAGAAAGGTGGGGCTATAGTAGTTAGAAAAGAGTATAGATATAGGTGGTATGACAAAAAGAGCTAGATAGATAAAACTACTGTATATTTTATTGATCAGTATAGCTTATATTCAAATCACACCCCTCTTTCATCTAGCATATCAATTCACTTTATTACACTAGTAGTGCTAAATTATTACTATATCTAGCTATCTTTGAGATATAATAATAAGCATAATCCCGATATGGACATTAAGCCCTACTTCTCAGCATTTATTTTCGCACTCCCTGGAGCAATAGCCCTAATGGCAGCACTGCTTAACTGGGAGTGGTTCTACAAAACGCGCACCGCATCCTTCTTCGTTGATCAACTAGGAAGGATAGGTGCGCGTATATTTTACTCCATTCTTGGAGCTCTATTAATCGTTGCTTCAATAGTTATTACAATAGAATCACTTATATGATCCATTGATGATGGAGTTAACTGAGCATTCAACCTGCTCCATCAACCAACGAGGCGTTGAGGTTGCCCCACAAATACCAATACTATCAGCATTCTCAATCCAGAGAGGGTCAAGCTCCGTCTCATCTGAGATCATCTTAGAGTTTGGGTTTATGGCTTTACACTCCATAAATAGTACTTTACCATTAGAGCTCTTCTTGCCACTTACAAACAGAATAAGATCAAACCTAGCAGCAAACTCCCTAATATTAGGTATCCTGTTTGAGACCTGACGACAAATAGTATCGTAATACTCAAAAGTCACACCCTGATCAATTCGACACTTAATCTCTTCAACCAAAGCATTGAATCCATCAATAGATTTGGTAGTCTGTGCAAAAAGACAAATACCCCTTGAGAAGTCAAGCTTCTCTATCTCGTCAATAGACTCAATAACTACAGCCGTATCATCAGTCTGACCGACCAATCCAACAACCTCAGCATGACCATGCTTACCATAGATAGCTATCTGAACATTGCTACCTAATAGCTGATTATACTTCTGATTTATTCTTTTCTGAAGCCTTAGAACGACAGGGCAAGTAGCATCAATAAGCTCTATCCCATTGCTACGAGCATACTCATAAGTAGCAGGAGGTTCACCATGAGCTCTTAGAAGAACACAGCTGTTTTGCATTGAAAAGAGCTGTTGGTGATTGATCGTAGAGAGACCTCTTTTCTCAAGTCTCTCAACCTCTCTACCATTGTGCACAATATCACCAAGAGAAGAAAGTTTAAGCCCTTTTTCAAGTGACTCCTCTGCTTTATTAATAGCATTTACTACACCAAAGCAGAATCCTGATCCATTATCTATCTCTACTTTTTTCATATCTATAGTTATGCTTTAGTTAATCTCTCCACCTGCTCTATCAACCAACGATTCTGTTGTTCAATTGTGATATCTGAGTTATCCAGAACGAGAGCATCATCAGCCTGACGCAATGGACTCTCTCGGCGATTCATATCAATATTATCACGTTCAACCACATTCGCAAGTATCTCATCAAAATTAACCACTTCACCTTTGGCCGTTAGTTCGTCATATCTACGCTGAGCTCTCACCTGCGCAGAGGCAATAACATAGATCTTAAGCTCTGCATCAGGAAAGACTACTGTACCGATGTCCCTACCATCCATTACAATACCCTTCTCCTTACCCATTGCCTGCTGCATCTCAACGAGAGCTTTACGAACAAAACCAATTGCGGCAATGTGGCTGACACTATTTGACACCTCCATCAATCTAATGTCACCCTCAACAAGAACTCCATTAAGATATGTATCTGGGCGTTGAGTCTCACTATTAAATTTAAATGAGATCTCAATATTATCCATTTCACCCTCTAATCTCTCTATATCTATCTCACCAGAGTCAGAGATTATGTCATTACGAAGCGCATATAGAGTAATAGCTCTATACATAGCTCCACTATCAACATAAATATAGCCTAAACTCTTTGCTAACTCTTTGGCCATTGTACTTTTACCACACGATGAGAAGCCATCAATGGCAATAGTTATCTTATTCTTCATCACTTATTTACTGTATTACAATTTAAATTTCTCAAAACTAGTTGTCACCCCAAGCATGAAATTACCACCTCCAGGATTTCTTTGAAAATAGGTCATCCCAATCTGAAACTGCTTCAATCGCAATCCCGTACCAAATGAGAATCCATAAATTCCTTTTCTATTCTGAATTGCAAAATCAGCTTGAGCCTTTGGATTAAAACCAACCGATATATAGAAGTTATCCGATGGGACAAAGTCAATACCAAACACCAAGTGCTTAGCCATAGTAAGGAAAAAATTATCCCTCTTAGGCTCCTCTTGATCCTCACCGAATGAGTTACTATCTTTCTGACGATAAACACTCATATCCCATCTATTTAGTTGCCATGCTGTAAGGTGAAACCTAAAAGGTGCATGCCTCATCTTGTGAGAAAGCCCAAGTTGTATATCCCAAGGCATTAGTTGATTTTCATTCTCAAAACTTTTCATCTCACCACCCAAGTTCTTGAATACCAAACCAGCAGTAAAATTGCCCTGAGGATGAACATAACTCAAGCCAAGATCAGCGGCAAGCCCCCAGGCAGAGTACCTCTCATAACCCGAATATAGCAGCTTAGCTGTTACCCCCGCCCTAATTGTATTTGTTAGTTGATAGGAGTATGTACCCTGAATTGCTAGATCTCTTGCAGAAAACTCACCCAGAAAAATATCCTCAGCTGTTCTCTCCTGGAATGTTCCATAATCAAGATAGGTAGCACCAACAGCCCAAGCACCACGATAGCCAATAAACTGCCCATAAATAAAGCTACCCATATTTATGTCAGCTGCATAGTTCGTATAGTTTAATGATAGTTGTTGGTGGTGTTTGTCTGGCGAAAGAAGACCGGGATTCTCTAATGCTATAGATATCTCATCACTCGTAAAAGAGACATTCGTACTACCTAATGCTGCTACTTGAGCCGAATGAGGAAGATTCAAGAATTCAAACCCCTTATCTCTTCCCTCTGCCTCTAAGGTGGTGGCACTCAAAAGTAGGCTAATAAGCAGTGTGGTATATTTATTCATGAGTTACAACTTAAGTTTTGAGATCTATTTCGTTGGAGATAATTTAATATCTAACTGTTGCATTTAAGCTCCAAAGGTAACTCTTTTTTCTTAGCTTGAAATATAGTAGATGAACAAAGGAGCTACTAAGTTGTTCTACCATTAATGAGTACATTTAGAGTTATGTCGCATTATGAAACACTTAGTAATATTTTCGCATCCAAATCCAAAGAGTTTTAGTCATGCTATTCTCAAGGAGTTTTCTGGAGTATTGTTAGGACAAGGCAATGAGGTTAAAGTTAGAGACCTCTATGAGATTGGATTTAATCCAGTACTTTCAGCAAAAGATTTTGAAGCAATTTTTGCAGGCAAAGTCCAGAGTGATGTCAAAGAGGAGCAAGATCTTGTCTCCTGGGCCGACGTTATAACCTTCATATACCCTATATGGTGGACAGGTCTACCTGCCATTGTTAAAGGATACATTGACCGGGTGTTCTCTTATGGCTTTGCTTATGAATCTACAAAGAATGGCATAGTTGGTAAACTCTCATCCAAACGAGTAGTTATACTCACACCTATGGGTACGCCTAGACAGGTATACCAAGAGAGAGGAATGCTTGTGGCGATGGAGCAGACAATGGATGTGGGAATATTCAAGTTTTGTGGAATCCAAAATATTACACACCACTTTTTTGGGGGTGTTACCAGCTGCTCAAATGAGGAGAGGGAGAAGATGCTTATGGATATTAGGCTTGTAGCCCGCCAATTGACAGGCGAGGTTAATGACATATATTTATGACAGACTCGTTTTTTTGTGTTTTTTTGTGTTTTTTGTTATACTTGAGAGGCTACACACTGAAAATGAAGTGTGTAGCCTCTGCTATTTTTTCCTATAATGTAGCGGCAAGAGCCTCTGCACAGCGCTCACCATCTATTGCAGCTGAAACAATACCACCCGCATAACCAGCACCCTCTCCACAAGGATATAGTCCTTTGATCATTACATGTTGTAGAGTTTCTCTATCGCGAGGAATCCTAACAGGCGATGAAGTACGACTCTCAACACCTATCATCACTGCATCATCTGTCAAGAACCCATGAGACATCTTTCCAAATCTCTTGAACCCTTCGCGGAGTCTATCAGTCACGAAATCAGGCATCCAAAAGTGAAGCGGTGAAGATAAAAGACCTGGAGTGTAAGAACTCTCTGGAAGCGTACCTGAAAGCCTCTTATTTACAAACTCAACCATACGCTGAGCAGGAGCTGTCTGCTTCATACCCCCATTTTGCCAACAATTACGCTCTAACTCCTCTTGGAAAGATAGCATAGATAGTGCACCATGCTCTGTGTGATGTGATGGTAAATCCTCTGGACGAACCTCTACCACCATACCAGAGTTTGCCCAACGAGACCCCCTATTAGATGAAGACATACCATTAACTACTACCTGATTAGGGCCTGTTGCAGCTGGAACAACCACACCACCCGGACACATACAGAAGCTATAAACACCCCTATCCTTAGATTGAGCCACAAAGCTATACTCAGCTGCAGGAAGATACTCACCACGACCATCCTTGCTATGATACTGAATCTGATCGATCAACTCCTGAGGATGCTCTAGACGAACACCAACAGCAATAGCCTTTGACTCAATTAACACCTCCGACTCATGCAGATGTCTATATACGTCGCGAGCCGAGTGACCAGTTGCAAGAATCACCTTACCACTGTAGCTAGTATCATCATTACAAACAACACCCCTCACCTCATCGTTCTCTATAATGAGCCTCTCCATTCTTGTATTAAAATGAACCTCTCCACCACATGAGATGATTGTTTCTCTAATATTAGATATTACACGAGGCAACTTATCCGTACCAATATGCGGATGGGCATCAACAAGAATAGAAGTAGAAGCCCCATGTTGACATAGAATATTTAGAACTCTATCAACAGATCCGCGCTTTTTGCTACGAGTATATAATTTCCCGTCCGAGAAGGCACCAGCCCCCCCCTCTCCAAAGCTATAGTTCGACTCTGGATCAACAATATGCTCACGACTAATAAGTGCAATATCTCTCTTTCTCTCAGTTACTGACTTACCACGCTCAATCACTATAGGACGCAATCCATCCTCTATTAGTCTTAGTGCAGCAAAAAGACCAGCAGGACCAGCCCCAACAACAATTACCGATGGGGCAGAGCTAACATCACGACACTCTATGGAGCTATACTCCTCTCCAACAGGAAGTTCATTGATAAACATATTCACTTTAAGGTTTATCATCACTTGTCGCTGTCTTGCATCTATCGATCTCTTTAAGATACGAACCGCTTTAATTTGTTTAATCTCTACGGAATGTTCATTTGAGAGATACTCTTTAAGTGCATCCTCTGATGCTGCTATTTTGGGTAGCACTCGCAGTTGGAGTTCTTTTATCATATTATATTTTACTATATTAATCTATTATGCAAAGGTAATGCTTTTGAGCTAAGCTGATGTTCAACTATATATAAAGAAAAAAAAAGCGACAACATATACCACCCAAATAGTATGAGTGGTATATGTTGTCGCATAGAATTATATTGTCAAATAAATCTTAATCTGGCAACTCTTGATGATGTCTCACCGAAGCATAACTATAAAGTTCAGTCACACCATAGAATATAGCAAAGATACCAAACACCTTTGTTACAGCTGTAGCCGCAGCAAATGGATTCCAAATAACCAATACTGAACCAATAAACACTATTAGCGGGAATATATATAGATATCCCTTTCTCTCTATTCCTTTTCTGCTAGATTGAACAAGAATAGCCAACTGACCAACAGAGGCTATAAGAAGCAAAAATCCTAGAAAAAGGTAGAAGAAGTTTACAAAGAAACTTGGAAACATTACAATCAACACCCCTAGCGTGAAGCTCAATATAGCCTCCGGTGGGAAGTTTTGACGTTTAAAGTATGAATATATTAATGGAATAACCCCGGACAACAGTAGAAGTGCCCCTAGAATTATAACGATTAATCTCTGGCTTGCCTCTGGCCAAACAAGAAAGCTGACACCCGCAGCTATAGAGAGTATGCTTCGTGTGATAGGAGCTCCCAAACTTGAATAGAATCTGTACATAGTTTATATCTCTGATTTGTGTTTATTTACTTCAACAATAGCCTAAGCAATAGTGTTCACTCTGCTCCATAATTAATTACATTGTCAGTATTCATCTGTCATTATGTCGCTAATTGTACCCTTTTGTTACAATCCACATATTTGGCATAGTGATTGCTAAATTAGAAAGTATAGAATTATAAACAATAGCATAACATATAAAAATTATGAAAATCAAACCATTGGCAGATAGAGTACTGGTTAGACCAGCCGCTGCAGAAGAGAAGACTATCGGTGGAATCATTATCCCTGATTCAGCTAAAGAAAAGCCACTAAAGGGTGAGGTTCTGGCTGTTGGCCAAGGAACAAAAGATGAGGAGATGGTTCTTAAAGTTGGTGAGACTGTTTTGTATGGCAAATTTGCTGGTACTGAGATTGAGGTAGAAGGTGAGAAACTTCTTATCATGCGCCAATCGGATATCTTGGCTACTATCTAATTATTGAATAACTAAATAAAGGAATATACTATGTCTAAAGAGATAAAATATAATATGGATGCTCGTGACCTTCTAAAAAAAGGGGTTGACGAGTTGGCTAATGCAGTAAAAGTAACACTAGGGCCTAAAGGTCGCAATGTTATCATCGAGAAAAAATTTGGTGCTCCTCACATCACTAAAGATGGAGTCTCTGTAGCCAAGGAGATTGAACTATCTGATCCTTACCAAAACATGGGTGCTCAACTTGTTAAGGAAGTTGCATCTAAAACTGGTGATGATGCTGGTGATGGTACCACTACTGCAACAGTATTGGCACAATCAATCATCGGTGTGGGTATGAAAAACGTTACCGCAGGTGCTAATCCAATGGATCTTAAGCGTGGTATTGACAAGGCTGTAACTAAAGTTGTTGAGAGCATCAAGTCACAAGCTGTAGAGGTTTCTGATGACTTTGGTAAGATTGAGAGTGTTGCTCGTATTTCGGCAAACAACGATCAAGAGATTGGTTCTCTTATTGCTCAAGCTATGCGTAAAGTAACAAAAGATGGTGTGATCACTGTTGAAGAGGCTAAAGGTACAGAGACTACTGTAGAGGTAGTTGAAGGTATGCAGTTCGACCGTGGATATATCTCTCCATACTTTGCTACAAACACAGAGAAGATGGAGGTTGAGATGGAGAATCCGATGATCCTTCTGTTCGACAAAAAGATATCTGTACTTAAGGATATGCTTCCTATCTTGGAGGGATCAGTTCAGTCTGGTCGTCCTCTATTGATCATCGCTGAAGATGTAGATAGCGAAGCTTTGGCTACTTTGGTTGTTAACCGTCTTCGCGGTTCATTGAAGATCTGTGCTGTTAAAGCTCCAGGCTTTGGCGATCGCCGCAAAGAGATGCTAGAGGATATAGCTATCCTTACTGGTGCTATTGTTATCTCTGAGGAGAAAGGTCTTACTCTTGCTCAAGCCACTCTTGATATGTGTGGTCGTGCAGAGAAAATCACTGTAAACAAAGAGAACACTGTCATAGTAAATGGTGGTGGTCAACAGGATATGATAGCAAACAGAGTACAGCAGATCAAAGGTCAGATCGAGGCTACAACCTCAGACTACGACCGCGAAAAGCTTCAAGAGCGTTTAGCTAAATTGGCTGGTGGTGTTGCTGTTCTTTATGTAGGTGCTGCATCTGAGGTTGAAATGAAAGAGAAGAAGGATCGTGTAGACGATGCTCTTTGTGCTACTCGCGCTGCTATCGAAGAGGGTACTGTCCCTGGTGGTGGTACTGCATATATCCGTGCTATTGCAGCACTTGAAGGACTTAAAGGTGACAACGAAGATGAGACTACAGGTATCGAGATCGTTAAACGTGCCATCGAAGAGCCTCTTCGTCAGATTGCTTTCAACGCTGGTGTTGAGGGTGCAGTTATTGTTCAGAAGGTACGCGAAGGCGCTGGTTCATTCGGATACAATGCTCGTACTGACGAGTTCCAGGATCTTGTTGCCAATGGAGTTATCGATCCAGCTAAAGTTACTCGTGTAGCACTAGAGAATGCAGCTTCAATAGCTGGTATGTTCTTGACTACTGAGTGTGTTATTGTTGAGAAAAAAGAGGAAGGTGCAGCAGCAGCTCCAGCTATGGCTCCAGGAATGGGCGGCATGGGTGGAATGATGTAATCCTCTCCAAATAGATAAAAGCCTCCACTTCATTTTTTGAAGTGGAGGCTTTCTTTATATATTCAATACTTACTAGACTTACCATTTACGCTCTTCTTGCGATTGCTTCTGAACTCGCGAGACTTTGGATTAGTCGTTGATGGTTGATAATCTCTTGCTGCACGAAGTAGCTTCTCATCTTTTCGTGCATCCTCAAACGTTCTGCCGCGTTTGTTAGCCTCTCGTATCTCCTGCATTGTTGCCATAGGGGTGGTTTCTTATTAGTTTATTTGCTATGCAAAGATATCAAAATATATGACACAGTAAAGGTTGTTTTCGATAACGGTAATTGAGCTAAAAAACAATTCTTCAGATACTCTTTGTAGCTTAAACTTAATACTATATTTGTATCGTAATTTAACCACAAAGGCGTATGTTGGTAAACAATATAGAAAACAAAAAGCAGGTAATCGTTCAGAGCTCATTGGGTTCTATGTTCTCCATCTTCGGAGAGCATGAGCTTCGCGAACTAATTGGTGATAGTAGCAGAAAGGTTGCTATCGCTGGTAGAATTAACAATCCAGGTATATATGATATCCCTGAGGGTGCCACATATAGTGAACTAATAGCTATTGCTGGGGGTATAATGAATGGTCGTCATCTAAAGGCTGTTCATTTTGGACTCCCATTTGGTGGATTCGTTACTCCGAGCCACTGCGATATAGCTGTTGACTTCACCCACTTTGCAGAGAATCAAAGTAGAACTATGATCATTCTCTCTGATGAGGATTGTATTGTTCAGTATGCAAAATTCTATATTGAGTTTGTCAAAGGTAAGATGGAAGAGGGATCCCTAACTGAATATAGAGAAGTTGAGGCAGAGATTGACCGTATATGGAGAAACTTTGACCGCATAGCCAAAGGTAAATCAACAAGCCGAGATCTATATCTACTTAGATACCTGAGTGAACAAGTAAAAATCAAGCTTCATCAGGATCACAATATGATACTTGAGATTCTTGAGAGCTTCTACGATGAACTTGTGGAGCATATAGACGAGAACCTATGTGCCGCACAGCAGTGTCCTCACCTTGTAAAGCTACACGTCACTGAGAAGTGTATAGGATGTGGTGCCTGCAAAAGAGTTTGCCCTGTTGATTGTATTGCTGGTGAGAAGAAACAGCGACACTATATTAACACAAAGATATGTACACACTGCGGACAGTGTATTCAAGCCTGTCCTGTAAATGCTATTGTCGCAGGTGACAATACAGTAAAGTTCCTAAGGGACCTTGCAACTCCCAAAAAGATGGTTATCGTTCAGATAGCGCCTGCCATCAGGGTTACCATAGGTGAAGCCTTCGGTTTCGAGCCCGGCACCAACGTTGAGAAGAGACTAGCTGCTGCACTTCGTATGATTGGTGTAGACTATGTCTTTGATACCTCTTGGGCGGCCGACTTAACAATTATGGAAGAGGCTAAAGAGTTTAGAACTCGCCTAGAGTCATATATGAAGGGTGATGAGGATGTACCTCTTCCAATTTTGACCTCATGTTGTCCTGCGTGGGTTAAATATATTGAGCAAAACTTCCCAGAGCTTCTTCATGCTCCATCGACAGTTAAGTCACCTATGCAGATTTTCTCTACTATTGCCAAGGATATCTGGGGCAAAGAGAAGGGCATAAGAAGACAAAACATAACCAGTGTAGCTATCATGCCTTGTATCGCCAAGAAATATGAAGCTGCAAGGGTGGAATTCTCTCGTGGAGATAACTTCGACACAGACTATGTAATAACAACCCGTGAGCTAATTAAAATCCTTAAGGAGTCAGGCATTGATCTAGCCACTGTCAATGAGGAGGAGTTTGACAATCCATTTGGTGAATACTCTGGTGCTGGTGTGATCTTCGGACGTACTGGTGGTGTTATTGAAGCAGCCGTTAGAACAACTATTGAGCAGATGACCAATAGTAGACTTGACTCTATTGTCTTCGAACAACTTCGCGGATGGGATGGATTCAGAGTATGTGAGGTTCCTTGTGGAGATCTAACTCTTCGCATCGGTATTGCCCACGGATTGAACGAAGCTGGTCGAATGCTAGAGAAGATAAGAAGCGGTGAAGAGTTCTTTCATGCCATCGAAATCATGGCTTGCAAAGGGGGATGCATCGGAGGTGGTGGACAGCCTAAAGCTCAAAAGAAACAGGAGGCTCTAGAGAAGCGTGCTGAGGGACTAAACAGTATTGACAACTCTATGGCTATACGTAGATCACACGAAAACCCTCATATCTTGGCTGTTTACGAGAAGTATCTTGACTATCCAGGAAGCCGAAAAGCTCATGAGCTTATTCATACAAAGTACTACCCAAAGATTAAGTTCAAGAAGTAGAACGAATATAATATTGCTATTCACTAAGTAAAAGTGAATCTATACAACTCTTTCAAAGGTTAGCTAGTAACAACTAGCTAACCTTTCTTTTTTGTAAAATCCAATAGCAGGGGGTAAATTTCAAACTCTGTGAGAAAAAAATCTGTTTTTTCTATCACCACATTAATAAATTAACAAGTTAACTTATTCTATTTTACTTCTGAGTGCAGAAATAATAAACAGATCACTCTAAAATGAACTTCATCTCTTAATAATAGTGCCTATATTATGATAATAGTAATTGTGGCGATAGGATTCTATCACCACCTATCACCACGGCCTATCGCCACACTTAATCCCCTGACTATTATTGGGTGTGGCGATGTGGCGATAGAAAAGGTCAAAACTAAGACTCTGTGAGGGGATTTTGCTGTTTCATTAATAGTGATTTGTTAAATCAATGGATTGATTTAACAGCATACCAATAGATGGTGGTTAGTATAATGTATTGATCAATTTACCCTAAGGCTTTTGGATAGTTAGGCACTGCCTAATCTTATGTCTACCACTGCCTAACTATGAATTAGGCACTGCCTAATTTTGCAGTGAGTTAGGGGTAGAAAGTCAAAGAGTTTTGGGTGCAAAGTCAAAGGGTTTACCCCCTAAAGTCTTTGAGTTTTTGTCCACGGATCTATCGAATAAGAGCTTCGTTACCACTGCGCCATCTTTTTAATTGATAATGCTGAATGTATAATTCATAATTGAGGGGAATTATTCACGCTGATCTCGCAGATTACACAGATCTTTTTTTTGCTAACCTACAAGTTTCTTCCCCATTTTGTAAAATCCATTCACCACCCCCAAATTTCAAACTCTGTGAGAAAAATATTCGTTTTTTCTATCTACATCGCTTCAGATTAACAGTTGCTATATCTATTGTTTACAGATATAGTGATAAAGTTTGATGAAAGCTTATGTATATAGCTATAATTGATAATATCGGACTCTATTTTAAGATAAAACAGATTGGTGTAAATAGAAACCTATCTACACCCTATCTACATCGCTATCTACACCCGTAACAAACTGATAACCACCTGCGGTGTAGATAGTGTAGATAGAAATCATCAAAACTAACACTCTGTGAGGAGATTTTGCCATTTCATTAATAGTGATTTGTTAAATAGAGATGTTTGTTAACTGGGGATGACTCAAACAAGAATCTTAATCACACTATTGGCAGGTGAAAAAGTTAATCCTAGGGTATTATACAAAACTAAAAAGTCCCTAATTGCCATTACTGGCGATTCGGGACTTTTTCAATATAGTTTACATAGACTAATTGCGAAGTAGTTCAAGGAGCTCTTCACGAGTAAGTCTGTTAGAAACGTCAGTACCCTCAAGAAGAGAGTCTGCTAGATCCTTTTTGGTAGAGTGAAGACGAATTATCTTCTCCTCAATTGTGTTTCTAGCAATCAACCTATAGATAGTAACAGGTCTCTTCTGACCTATCCTATAGGCTCTATCAGATGCTTGGTCCTCAATGGCAGGATTCCACCATGGGTCCATATGTATTACAAAGTCAGCAGCAGTTAGGTTTAGACCTAGTCCCCCTGCCTTTAAGCTGATAAGGAATAGAAGATCATCACCCTCTTGAAACCTCTTGACTAACTTCTCTCTCTCTACTATGGAGGTCGATCCATCTAGATAAAGATAGGCAATTCCCTTCTTGTCAAGCTCCTTCTTAATAAGAGCTAGATGTGAGGTAAACTGCGAGAAGACCAGTGAGCGGTGGTTATTCTCTTTGAGGTCATCAACGATATCTAGGAAGGTTTGAATCTTTGAACTTGCAAGGTTCAAACCTGGTTTAGATAGATTGATATTGGCTGCTGCCATTCTAAGACGAGTAATCTCTGCTAGTGCGACAATCTGTCCCATATCAGTAGACTCTAGAAGTCTGTTCTCCGCATCACGACGTAGTACCTCGTATGCAGATATTTCAGCTTCGCTCATCTGTATCTCCTTGATCACCTCTGTTTTAGGAGGAAGTTCATCCAAAACAGCTGTTTTCGTTCTTCGAAGAAGGAATGGGGAGATTAGTCTCTTGAGACGTCTCTGCTGCTCACGATCCTTAAACTCAACAATAGGGACAACGAATCTCTGTCTGAAGCTTTCGAAGCTTCCTAGTAGGGATGGGTTGATAAAGTTGAATAGATTCCATATCTCACCAAGGTGGTTTTGAATTGGTGTACCCGTAAGCAGGAGTCTGAAGTCAGACTTTAGCTGCATAGCAGCCTTAGACATCTTTGTCTCCTTATTTTTGATAGTATGTGCCTCATCCAGTACAGTCATCGAGAAGCTTTTCTCTATGATTGATTCAACTTCAGAGACCAATATACCATAAGTGATTACGCATACATCATTCTCCTTAGCTGAGGATAAGCGTTGAGAACGCTCCCCTACTGGTGCAAGGTTTATCACATTGAGTGATGGTGCAAAACGATTGATCTCACGAATCCAGTTTGGAAGAACTGAGGCAGGAGCAACAACGAGTGATGGCCCTGACTTGGATTTGTGTAGAAGCATTGCTATTGTCTGAACCGTCTTACCAAGACCCATATCATCAGCTAAGCAAGCACCAGCACCCCAATCATTAAGACGAGCCATCCAGTTGAAACCTTCGGTTTGATAATCACGAAGTTCAGCTTGAAGATTCTTTGGCACTTTATAGGTTTGAGTAGCTATAGTTGATATTCGCTGCTGCATATCTTTGAATGCTCTATCTGCCTCGATGTCAACCCCTTTTAGCTGAAGCTCCTCTATCATGGATGCTGCAAGGTTTTGAGCAGTGAAACCACCATCCTTGCTCTCTTGTATTATAGAGTCCAAGTCCATCAGTTGTCGTCTGAACTGCTCTGTTAATGCAAGAAACTCTCCATTGTTGAGTTCTATAAAGCGGCCTTTACTCTTGCGCACACTATTTAGTAGATCACGCATAGAGAAGATAGTATCTTCACCCACTTTGAGCTCACCCTCAAGATCAAACCAATTACCCTTTCCTTTGAGTGAGAGCGATAGGTTATTGAAAGAGGCTACTCCTGAGATCTTGAACTTCACACCCTCTGGCCACTCTACAACAGCAATATCAGAGAGAGAAGCTATACTCTCCATCAACTCTAGTGAGTGATATGGATCGTCAAAGTAGTATGTATCCTCATCTTGTTCTAGCTCTACAATCCTATCAAGTGTTGATTTGACAATCTCTAGGTTATTGATCTCTTGCTCTAAGTTACGTGTGGCTTGTGCTTTCTCTCCATCAGAAACACCTATCACACTAAGTGCCCCAACACCCGCTTTACAGTATGGTGGGTTTTGTGTGAATGGTTTGATGAATAGTTCTGCCTTTAGAGTGTCTCCAATTGGGATTAGCTGTACAAATATACGACTGTCACCCTCAAGTGTTTTGAGATTTTCGCTCTCATCAATAAGGTCTGAGTAGACAGTAATAATACCTGTAAGCTTCTTGAGCAGAACAAGTAGTTTATCTTTTGCCTCATGAGGTAGGTTTGATAACTGCTGAAGCAACTTTAGGTAGGTCTGCTGTTCACTAGTAAGCTTAAGCACCCTCACACGAGTATTACTCTCACGTATCACCTGAATCTGATCAACTACATTCTCAACATTTGTCTGAAGTTTATATCCATCTGGTGAGTTAGATATCGTTAGTTCTGGCTTCATAGAAGCTACCTCAACAGGTATGGATGGATTCTCAGCTAAGAATACATAGGGGTGACCTACCAACTCTCTTAATGCTCTATTGAAGTCCATCTCGTAGTTTCGTCGATAATATGAGTCGCGAGCTACACAATCAGCAATTCGTTTATCTTGCTCTGTAATACCCTCTGCTTGATAGGTTGCAAAGCGTTGTAGAGATACAGCTTTTCCTCTAGTCCATGTAATCCCATCCTTTGATTGCTGAACAATTGGGCTAAGCTCACACTCATAGTGATTATATAGATAAGCTACCCTGTATATCTTGCTATCTGGGTCTTTAATCTTCTTTTCGCCTTGACCTATGATTGCATTAAGAATCCTTTCCCACTCATCCTCGCTCTGTTGGCGCACGGTGATAGGAGCAAACTTAAGCTTCTCTTGTATTGGTTCAAGTCTAGTTCTCTCATCCAAGAGTGCATATATCTCCATCAAAAGCCAATCAAATCCTAGGACTTGACATCTAACTAATGACTCCTCAAGATCGAAGCTAGGGTGAGTAAACTCTATGCCGCTAATCTTACAAGCCATCCAAAGAAGAAGGTTGTAAAGAGGAGAATGGCTATTCTGCTTCGTTAATCTTTCAATATCCTGTGATACTAGATCTCTTTGCTCTCCATTCTGGACAGCAAAGATTGTATTTAGTATAGTTTCCTCCTTAACGAACTTATTCTTTGCTAGCTTGGAGATAAGACCACTACTCTGAGATTTTGGATCTCTAATCAATGCAATTGCATAGATAAACCTATAGAGAGTAGAGTATGGATATGGCTCTTTGGTTACTTTCTTCTGTAACTTTAGCCCAAGATCAAACTGTTTGATAGATAATTCGGCGTCACCCTCAAATAGTGGGGGAATAGCTCTACTATATACATACTCTAGACTGTCTCCATATACTGTTGATACATATTCGAGATAATCACCTTGGAGCAACTTAATGATGGCAGTTGCCTCTACAAAGCTCTTCTCTGAATCTCTTGTGTACTTAGGAGATTTCTTAAGAATAGTATGTATCTTTTCAATAGATATCTCAGAATCAAGGTTATTGCAAATAGAGTGTGCGGCATGTCTGGCAATAAGCGTGACAGAGTTAGAGGTCAAGTGCCTTGAAAGAGTATTGAAGCCATCATAAATTAAAGCCTCATATAGTGCATTCAAAGGAGAATAATCCCCTTGCTTTGAATCTACTAGATCAATCTCAACATTTGTGCTCTTATCTAGAAATGAGTATATCTCAGATCTGATGCGAATACCATATACAAACTTGTTATCAAAACTATAACCACTCTCAAAGCGTTGTGACTCCTTGAGGTATGAATACAATAATCCGTCTGTGTGTAATCGATGAATTATTCTCACCTTTAGCGAGTCGATAACCTCAAGATATTCCCAGAAACCAAACTTTGTCTCTCTAAGCAAGGGTGCACAAGCAGACATAATATTATATCCACACTTGTACTCTCTCTCTATGGTTCGGGCAACTGCTACAGCAGCATTCAGAGGCATAGGTACGAAGTTAGATGCCATAGTCTCAATAAACATCTGAGATGGGGCATCTAGCTCTAGAAATTTATTATATATCTCTTTTCTATTAATCATTTAAATATAAAGAAAATAGATAGAGAGAAAAGCTAGCAGTAGCAGAGCTTCTCCCTCTAATATTAGTCCAATTGTAAATAACTCTTGGCCATTATTGGTACTCAATTAGCCTTGAGCCTTAGTTGTCTTCTTAGTTGCGCTACTCTTCTTAGCTGTTGAGCTCTTTGTTGTAGTGCTCTTTGTGCTCTTCTTTGCAGCAGTCGATTCCGCTTTGCTCTTCTTTGTAGCAGCAGAACTTTTCTTGGCTGTCGTAGAGGTACTCTTGGCTGTTGTTTTAGAGGAGGCTCTCTTGGATGGTTTTCCAGGTTGTGACTCAACAATCTTGAGACACTCCTCTAGAGATAATTCAAGTGGTTCAACATCCTTTGGCAGCTTATAGTTAGCACCTTTATAGAATATGAAAGGACCGAAACGTCCTTTTTGTATCTCTAGTTCTGGCTCTTGATCGAAAGTCTTCATTACTCTCTCTGCCTCCTTCTTGCGCTTCTCTTCTATTAGAACAATAGCTTGCTCATGAGTTATCTCCTTAGGATCTATTGCCTTAGGAATGGATACGAAAGTAGATCCAAACTTAATGTATGGTCCAAATCGTCCAGCTCCAATAGTAAGAGTTACCCCTTCGTATTCACCAAGTGCTGCTGGCTCTTCAAAGTGTTTAAGAGCCTCCTCAATGGTGATACTCTCCATCAACAAACCAGGTTGAAGGGTTTTGAATAGAGGTTTATCTTCATCCTCTGGAGTTCCAATCTGAACCATAGGCCCATATCTTCCAATTCTTACTGATACAACCTTGTTCGTTTTTGGGTCTACACCAAGAACTCTCTCACCCACACGTCTCTCCTGTTTTGACTCGAGGCAGGTTTCAACACTCTTGTGGAATGGTGCATAGAAACTACCAAGAGCTTCAACCCAATTTAGATCACCCTCAGCTATGCTGTCGAACTCTTTCTCTACGTTGGCTGTAAAGCTGTAGTTAAGGATATCTGGGAATGACTCCATAAGGTAGTCATTTACAACAATACCTATATTGGTTGGGTATAGCTTAGCTCTATCCGCACCAGAGATCTCAGTCTTAACACTCTCTGAAATAGTATCATTAGTGAGTGTCAATATAGTTATTTGACGTTCAATACCTGGCTTGTCTCCCTTCTCAACATATTCGCGCTGCTGCACTGTTGATATGGTTGGAGCGTAAGTGGATGGTCTACCTATTCCTAGCTCTTCTAATTTACGAACCAAAGATGCCTCTGAATATCTTGGAGGTCTTTGGCTGTATCTCTCTGTTGCAACAACACTATTCATTGATAGTATCTGTCCTTCAGCCATAGCAGGAAGTAGTCCCTCTTCTCCTGCTTGATCATTATCATCGTCATTAGACTCCATGTATACACGAAGGAATCCATCAAACTTAAGCACCTCTCCTTGAGCAACAAGGTTCTCACCACTATTGCCCACTGCTATATTAACAGTAGTCTTCTCAAGTTGAGCATCTGCCATCTGGCTAGCTATAGTGCGTTTCCAGATTAGATCATATAGTCTTTTCTCTTGGGCTGTACCGTCGATCTTAGACTTGTTCATATATGTAGGACGGATAGCTTCGTGGGCCTCTTGTGCACCAGCTGCCTTAGTCTGATATTTGCGATATTGCCAATATTGCTCCCCCATAGACTCAATAATAGCAGCTTTAGCTGTATTTATAGCTAGATCAGATAGGTTAACCGAATCGGTACGCATGTATGTAATGTGTCCATTCTCATAGAGCTTCTGAGCTACACTCATCGTTTGTGAAACAGAGAAACCTAGCTTACGAGAGGCCTCTTGTTGAAGCGTAGATGTGGTAAATGGAGCAGCAGGTGATTTGCGTGCTGGGCGAGTAATGATCTCCTCTATGGCAAACTCACTCTTCTTGCATATATCAAGGAACTCTGAAGCACCCACCTTAGTCTTTGGTCGTCGAAGAAGTTCTGCTTTTAGCTCTACGAGTTCACCACTAGGTGTAGGAACCATAAAGGTACTAATAATACGATATGCTGCTTCAGACTGGAAGTTTTGAATCTCACGCTCACGCTCTACCACAAGTCTAACAGTAACAGATTGAACCCTACCTGCAGATAGTGATGACTTAATCTTGCGCCACAATATAGGTGAGAGTTCAAAACCCACGATACGGTCCAAAACTCTACGGGCCTGCTGAGCATTAACAAGATCAATATTTATGCTTCTTGGGTTCTCAATTGCATTTAATATGGCACTCTTGGTAATCTCGTGAAATACAATCCTCTTAGTGTTATCCATATTCAGCCCTAAGACCTCATATAGATGCCAGGCAATTGCCTCTCCCTCGCGGTCTTCATCGGAAGCGAGCCATACCATTTCGGCACTCTTTGCTTGTTTACGTAGCTCTGCAACTACCTTAGCCTTATCTTCAGGAACCTCATAAAGAGGTGTAAATCCATTCTCAATGTCAATACCCAAATCTTTCTTCTTCAAGTCACGGATATGGCCATAACTTGAAAGTACTTTATATTCCGGCCCTAGGAACTTCTCAATAGTCTTCGCTTTGGCCGGGGACTCAACTATAACTAAGTTTTTTTGCATTGTATCGTATTAACTCATCAATAATTAGAATCGTACAGAGGCACCAATCAAGAAGTTAAACCCCTGTTCTGGAATGCCGTACCACGACTCTTGTTTCTGGTTCATTAAGTTGTTTAGCTGTAAATTAGCTGTTAGCCAGCGTGTAATATTATAACTTCCACCTAAACGTATCTCATTTATTGCACCTAATTTTACCTTTGAATAATTTTCCTCATCTACTAATCCAAGACCCATCTCTCTACCAGAGATAAGGTAGTAGTCGAGATTTAGGCGTAGTTTTGAGATTGGGGAGTAAGTCACTCCTATATTAGCCTCAAAACTAGGCATGGCAATTGCTATATCATCACTTCCCCAATTTGTAGCTGTCATTCCAGCTCTTAGATCCCATTTATCCGAGAGTACAAATTGTGAGTTTAGAGTGAAATAGGTCTTGTTAACCTTCTGCGCTACACTTCCAAGGAGTCGACTTGCGATATTCTCTTGTTGAGCAGAGTATATATAAGACATGTTATCATAACGAGTGTATCCCCCGAAAAGTTCTAGCGAGACTGCCCCAGAGAATAGTGTTCTGATACCAGCTTTAATATCTAGTGAAGCAAAATCATCTCCTAACCTCTGGTCTGAATATAGATATCTACATCTACTCTCCATACTCTCGAAACCATTTATTGTAGTTCCTCCAGTAAGATCTGCAAATAGTGCTAGATTATTTAATATGCTCCAATTTAGATGAATATCTGGTGTCACCTTAAATTTTGTCTCATTGCGACTCTGTAGCTCCATGTTTAGCCCCACCATAAGAGAGAATCTATCGACCTCAAAACCAACCTTTGGTCGGATCTTAAATATTGAGTAGCTACTCTTATCTCCATCTAGTATAGGTTTATCATAACCTAGATAGTGAAACGATAGGTCAGCTCCCCCAACAATATTACCAAGAATATTACCTATTGTAGAGGCTGAAATATCAAGATTGTTCTCACCTATACCATTATCTCCAAACTGAAAATACCCTTTATTAAATCGACTATAGTTCAAGCCTGTCTCTAGATTGAAACTACCAAGTTTAATCTCTGAGAATGATGTCCCTACTCTAAATTGAGTATGAGACTGCTTATCAACATCACTTTCGGGCTCCCAAACTGATGTTGGATAGTTGAATAGAGAGTATTTGAAGTCTCCATATAGATTCATCTTGGCACTACCAACACGTTGATCAAGTGTTATGTTAGCTTGATTCTTAAACAAAGAGAACTTCTCCTTAGATCCTAGATGTTCAATCTCACGATTGCCTGAGGTGTTGTAGAGATCGTAGGATGCTATTAGTTGAGTCTTAGCACTATTGACTAATGCATAGCCCAATGAGGCATTTAAGTTTAAGTTATTACCTGCAGAGAGAGAAGCCCAGCCTCTACTTTTGGTGTACTCTTTGGCAATACCAACTGCAGCTGGAGAGAGAGGAGTCAATTGATAAAGAGCCTCTCCTGGTTGTTGTTGATAGGTGTAGTCTGGTTGACTCTTCACACTAGTGACAGGTGACTCAACCTCTGGAAGTCTAATAACCTTTGAGGCATCACGCACAATAGGAGTAAACTCCTTTTCGATGATCAGCTCTCGAGTTAAGCTCTCTTGAGGCTCATTGCTCTGACCAACCATATTAATCGATGCCACTAACGATAGTAGTACTATATAGTGCTGTTTTTTCATAATGAGTTATCTATAGTTAGCAGATTATTATTTACTCTCAATAAGTTTAAGTCTCTCTTCTATCATAGCTTCAATATCATCATTTGCCTTGTAATTACCGCGCAAATTCATCAAATACTGCTTAGCTTGGAATGGATCATCTTGTTGCATATAAATATCACTCCACAAGATGAATGCTCTAGCCATCCAATATTGGTGAGGAGTACCTTGTTCAACAAACTCATCAAGAGTCTTCTCAGCCTTATCATACTGTTTTGCTCTAAAATAGTATTCAGCCAACTGATATTTAGCCTCTGCTCCATAAGCAGATCTTGTATCTTTTGAAAGTACCATCCAAACATCAGCGGCCTTACCACTCTGTTTCTCGGCAGTTAATGACTTAGCATGTAGGTATAAAACCTCAGCTAATCGCTCTGGAGTGAGGCTCTTCTCCTCCAATAGATTTGATGCAATGAGATTTACCTCTGCATATTCAGCAAGTGCGTATGCAGATCTTACCTCACCAATATTTGCCTCTATCTTAACAGTTCGCTTAGATGCTATGGTTGAGAGCTCACGGTATAGTCGTTGTGCCTCTCTGTAATCTCCTTTACCATAATTGATAGTAGCAAGAACAGTAACCGCATCTTCTGTATATATACTCTTAGGCATTGATGTAACAGAGTTTAGATAACCCATAGCTCTATCCATATCACCCTTATCGTATGATATTGTTCCTAAGTAGTAGTTAGCAGATAGAGTAAATGCACCTTGTGGGAAGCTCTGTATATAACCAACAAAGCTCTTCTCTGCTGCGTCTTTGTCTCCTTTGATATATACCTGCTCTGCAGCAAAGTATGTCAAAGAGTCTTGTTCTGTAGCTGAGAACTTAAATCCTCCGCCAAGGGTATTTATATAATTAGCATAATCGGCTACACTATTAGTCTCTTGAGCTAACTCCTTAAAGTCTGCATTAGCCATTTTAGCTTGCTCACTTCCTGGGTATTTACTCAATATACTCTTGTATGCGTTGATAGCACTATTGTTATCTCCCATATTGCGGTATACAGTACTAAGCTGCATAGCTGCCATTGGAGCTAAATTACTATTTGGGTATTGAGTGATCAGTTTGTTCAGATCAGTAATAGCTCCTGCATACTTGTTTTGAGAAGCTTGTATCAAACCCCTCTCTAAAAGTGCATCATCTACATATTCAGATTTTGGGTAAGTAGATAGAAGTTGATCTATAGTCTCAATCTTTCTATCATTCTGCTTACGTATACCTTGCATAATTGCCTTTTGGTATAGAGCATAATCCTCAAATCCACTCTTTAACGCTGCAACCTTGCCATAGCTCTCCTCTGCAAGAGCAAACTCTCTTCTATAGTATTGACAGTCAGCTAATCTATTTAGAGCATCAGCATAGAGAGTACCACTCTTCTCCTTAGATAGATCAATGAATTGAGTGAATAGGCTACGTGCCTTCGCAAAGTCGAAACTCTTGAAATATGCATAACCTAGGTTATACATAGCTAATGTATAGATAGGCTTTGATCTATCTGGTGTTTGAGAAGTAAAGGCTGTATAATCAGTTATAGCTCTCTTATAATCCTCTAATCTATAATATGACTCTCCTCTCCAGTATAGGGCTTCTGCTCTATATTGTGGATTGTAATTGCCAACATTAATGGCTGCTGTGAAGTATTGTATAGCATTTTCGAACTGTGAGTTCACAACCTGCTCACTACCCAAGTAGAATAGTATTCTCTGCTTAGCTGAAAGAATCTTAGATCCTGGTCTAGCTATCTTGGCAATCATATCTAATGAGCCTTGGTAATCCTTTGTGGTCAAAAGAACCTCTGAGAGATACTCGCTAGCCTTATCAGCATAGATTGAGTTTGGGTATCTATTAAGAAACTGCTCGAACACACCTACAGACTCATTGAATGGAGTGTAGGATGTAGAGTAGATAGTCAATGCGTAATTGTACATTGCCAACTCACGTATTGTATCATTATATGTCATATTTGAAGCAGACTCAAAAGCCATCCTAGCCTTTCCATACTCCTTTTGACTCAAATATGCCAATCCCAAGTGGTAAAATGCTGTCTGGCTATAGACATCATCCCCTAGTGTAACCTTTGAGAGTGATGATATAGTACCTGCCATATCCCCAGCATCAAATAGAGAAAGACCCAGAGCATACCAAGCACTGCGTGTTGGCTCTGTGGTCATATTCACATATTGGCTCAAGTGGGTGATAGCAGATCTTAAGTCACCGCTATAATAGTAGCTCTCTCCTACTACTCTCTTCACCTCAGCTACCCTAATAGGATCTGCATCTCTAGAAAGAAGCTCTTGACCCAGCTTTATTGCTGCAGTATAGTTCCCTTGTGCGAAATATATCTGAACAATATAATATGGAACTATTGATCTATACTGTGGTATATTTTGTAAAGGTAAGAAGCCCTTTAATGCTTTGGCGTAATCTCCCTCTCTATATGATATGTAGCTTAGGTAGAACTCCGCCTTGTCTGAATATTGACTAGAAGTTCTACTTAACTCATTAAACATAGGTTTTGAGTTGCTGAATTGGCCGTTCAACAAGAATGCATATGCCAGACGATAGCGACACTGTTCTCTGTCAGCTTTTGACAAAAGATCTGAATCGGCTTGACTCAACATATCTATTGCCTCGTCAATCATCTCTTGTTCCAAAAGAAGAGATCCATACATAAGCCTAACAACATTAGTATAGGCTGAGTGTGGATAGTACTTGAGAAACTGTTCGAAGTCGACTCTACGATTCAACTCGTAAGATGTAGCTAGCTTTAGAAAAGCTACCTCATCTTGCTTCTTTTCTGCACTTGAAGAGATGGAGTATCTATTCAGATAATCCACTGACCCCATAAAATTATCCTGCTCAAACATCATCTTTGAATGCTTGAGAAGCTCTAATGATGAGTCTGTATTATATGGAAGCTGCGCAGAAATTGTTAAAGCCCCAGAGCCTAACGTTGCAGCCAATAGCATTGTTATTCGTTTCATCAAGGTTCTATTTTTCGCAAAAATAATAAACTCTTTTACAGCGTTACTATAAATCTTCTGCTTTGTTTAAAAAAATGGATACTCCTTTAGATATAGAATCAAGCCCGAAGAGCTCACTCTTTAGCTCCTTTATGGGTCTAAACTGACACAAATCAACATCATCATTGGCTTGAGGTTCACCCCCATCTTTTACAGTTACCAAATAGAACAGATCAACTGTTGGGACATCAAATCCACTATAATGATAACTATTAGGAAGAGAAAATAGGTACTTCATAGATAGCACCTCAAGTGATGTCTCCTCTAGTACCTCCCTGGCCAATGCAGACTCAACACCCTCATGTAAATCTACAAAGCCACCTGGTAGATCCAGTGTTCCTTTTGCAGGCTCACAAGCCCTCCTACACACTAATAACTCTCCCTCTGAATTTACAATAAAAGCCGCAACAGCTGCAGACGCATTAATATAGAAGACGAAGCCACATCCAGAGCAGCGCTTGGATTTAGTATCATTCTCGTAAAACTTATCTGAACCACATCTTGGACAATAACGAAAATATCTCAATGGGTGTAATAGAGTCATGGTAGTAAGTATTAAGTCATATAATAAAAAAACCCCGCACATGTGCGAGGTTTAAAGAGCTCTTCAGGTAGGACTTGAACCTACGACCCCCTGATTAACAGTCAGGTGCTCTAACCAACTGAGCTACTGAAGAATTTACTCCACTTCTACTATTTTAGACTCACCGCGTGGTGTGTGAGTATTGCTTGGCTCTTCAGGTAGGACTTGAACCTACGACCCCCTGATTAACAGTCAGGTGCTCTAACCAACTGAGCTACTGAAGAATTTATTTTTGCTTAAATCAAGCTATTTCTAGTCGATTGCGTTACAAAAGTAATAGCTAATTTTAAAATATGCAATATCTTTGCAGTAAAATTTTTTGACAAATGAAAGTACTTGGACTGGGTAACGCTCTAGTTGACGTTTTAGTTAAATTAGAATCAGAGACTTACCTCGAAAAAATGAGTCTTCCAAAAGGAAGCATGCAATTGATTGATGAAGATCGATTAATGAAGATATTAGACACAATACGCGATTTTGACTCCGTTAGGGCTACTGGAGGTTCTGCTTCGAATGCTGTTTGTGGTATTGCTAGACTTGGTATACCTGCTGGTTTTATTGGTAGCATTGGACAAGATTTCTATGGGAGTTTTTACAAAGAGGACCTACAGAGAAATGGTGTTGAACCCATACTTCATGAGAATGACCTAACCTCAGGTTGTGCAATGACAATGATCACTCCTGATGGAGAGCGTACTTTTGGGACT
>JBOFEN010000100.1:0-7524 GCA_051648105.1 Bacteroidales bacterium | reverse complement strand
TGCAACCATCGTAATTCCCAACATAAAAATAAATCCAATCATTGAGGTTATATCTATTGGATGTCCAGACATAACCATAATGGCTACCGCTCCTCCTGTAATAATCATTGTACTACCCGAAAGGTGTATTGTGGCACATAGTGGGACCGTAAAGACAGCGATGCTCTCTTTAACCTTATTTTTTAAGGTCTGCGCTAATGTAACTGGAATGGTTGCTGCACTAGATTGTGTACCTAATGCAGTGGCATAGGCTGGAATCATATTCTTAAATAACGAGATTGGATTGCGTTTGTGTATAATACCAGCAATGGTGTATTGTATGGTAAGTATTACTACATGAAGAATCAGAATCAGAATAATCACCTTCATGAACATACTCATTATGGTAAACACCTTACCTGACATTGTCATATTTAAGAATATACCAAATATATAGAATGGTAGTAGTGGCACTATGGCTTTAGCAATTAGCATGGTAACAACCTCTTTGAAATCGCTGGTAGCTTTTTTAAGTGTATCGCCTGCACTAATAGAAAGCCCTAACCCTACGACAAATGAGAGAAGCAAAGCTGTCATCACATCCATAATAGGTGGCATAGGAACTTGAAAATAGGGAGTGAGAGGAACTCCCGAGTCTGATATAAACGAGTCTGTACCAGTAGTGTTTAGTATATGTGGGAAGATTAAATCACAAGTAGTGAAGGTTAACAATCCAGACATAAGCGTGGAGGCGTATGCAATAATTGCAGTAATAGCTAGCAGTTTCCCTGCACCTTTACCTAACTCACCAATTGCAGGAGTTACTAAGCCCACTATGATCAAGGGAATAGCAAATCCTAAAAAATTGGCGAAGAGACCATTGAAGGTAATAAATAATCGAGCAATACCTGTTGGCATAAAATGACCTAATATCACACCAAGCACAATTGCCAATACAACTTTCATCAATAAAGATATGCGGATCTTTTTCATATAGTAGGTTTACTTCTTAGCATTATTATTTTAAGGATAACACTCTAGTATAATGGATTAAGCAGCTAAATAGTTCTACTTAAATATATTTATAAGTAAAGTTTATCTTATTATACTGA
Source organism: Bacteroidales bacterium (assembly GCA_051648105.1). Lineage (GTDB taxonomy): Bacteria > Bacteroidota > Bacteroidia > Bacteroidales > UBA7332 > UBA7332. The sequence continues at coordinate 6,433 of JBOFEN010000100.1, read as the reverse complement.
ACGAGTAAGAAATACTAGAGAGTTAATATACTTCAACACCATGAATAACAGACCTATAGAAATAAAAAAAGTAGCTCCTCATAAGAGAAGCTACTAAAAGAGTGTTCGTAGTATATTATTTAAGATGAATATTGTTTGCCGCACACTCCTCAATCATCTCATCTCCCCAAATAGAAGACTGAACCTCACCTATATGTGCACAACGAAGCAGATACATACAGAGCCTTGATTGACCAATACCTCCACCTATTGAAAGAGGTATAGTATCATTCATAAGCTTACTATGGAAACTCAAAGAGAGTCGCTCCGATGCTTTTCTGATCTCAAGCTGCTTGATCAATGCATCTTTGTCAACACGAATACCCATTGATGATATCTCAAAGGAGTTCTCTAGAACTGGATTCCAAAGAAGGATGTCACCATTAAGCCCTCTGTGACCATCCTCATTCTCTGTTGTCCAGTCATCATAATCGGGAGCACGCCCATCGTGCGGTTCACCATTTGAGAGCTCGCTACCTATACCCATCAAAAATACGGCCCCATATCTTTTAGTTATCTCATACTCTCTCTCTTTGGGAGAGAGGTCAGGATATATCTGCAATAGGTCTTCACTGTGAACATAGGTTATCCTCTCTGGTAGAATAGGTGTAATGTGAGGGTAAGCCTTATAAACATCATCCTCTAACTTCTTTAATATCGCAAAAAGCTTATCCACAATAGTTTTGAGGAAGGAAAGAGTACGGTCCCCCTCCGTTATGGTTCGCTCCCAGTCCCACTGATCTACATATAGTGAGTGTATATTATCAAGCTCCTCATCTGCACGAATAGCATTCATATCTGTATATAGTCCATATCCTGGAGCAATTCTATAAGCCCCAAGCTTTACTCTCTTCCATTTAGCTAAAGAGTGTACCACCTCTGCTTTTTGATCACCAAGATGCTTTACTGGAAAAGAGACAGCTCTTTCACTCCCATTTAAATCGTCATTCAGGCCAGTTCCAGACAACACGAAAAGAGGAGCTGTCACTCTCCTTAAGCCTAACTCGTTTGACAATTCAGTCTCAAATCTATCTTTTATCAACTTAATAGCATGCTCCATTAGCTCTGGAACAACAGCTTGACGATAATCTTTTGGAAGGTATAATCCCATAATATCAGTATTTGTGTTTTTACATATAGTCAACAAACAGAAGTAAGATGAATACAAACGACCACAGAAAGACTCACCCACTATCAATTTGATACAAATGTAGAGTAATTAATTTACACAACAATCACAATTACATATTTTACCTATCATAAACACACAAATAAACTCGAAATACTATTATTATGCCAGCACAACCAACCTTTTACAAACACTTCAATTAGCATAACCAATAACCACAACTAGCCTTGAGTAATGAACATATTAATCATTAGAGCCCTCTCTTTCTATTAAAATAATTTTGCACAATTGTAATGATTACATATCTTTGCAGACATTATTATTGAAAATATTATCAAATGAATCGAATCAGATCAAACTACACCCTATCACTAGCCACATCATTAGCTCTAACACTTGTAGGGACGGCACTACATAGGGTGAGCAACTTCTCTATCGAGGTATGGTCTACCCCTCTAAATATTTTGGTTTTGTTGGCAATGTTTATTATATCAGTAACTATTTCCAAGTACTATAGAGATACAATTGCTTATAGGTTTTTTACAAATACACACACTACCCTAGGGCTATTAACAGGCTTTGGACTGCTGCTTTTGGTACTTGGATTTGTACCACAGCTATTCTGCCATGAAGTTCGTAGTGATATGGGATGGTTTGAAGTGCTATATCGAAGATTAACACACTCAGCCCCCTTCATCCTAAATTTAATCTACCTACTCTTCATTCTTCTTTTGGTAATTCTAAAAAAGAGGATCTCACTTAGTTTTAGATATCTATCCTTCCAAGTAAACCACATAGGACTATGGTTGGCTATGGCGGCTGGACTATTTGGTTCGGCAGACAAGAGAGAGCACAAAATTCTTTTAGAGCCAGATAGAGTTACACAAAACGGCTTCACTCTAAGAGGAGACATAGAGAGACTACCCTTTTCATTAATGCTTAATCAATTCTCAATAGAGAGATATCCAGACAAACTTATACTTCTAGCAAAGATAAATGATGAGGTAGTAGAGTTAGGCGAGTGTGAGGTTAATAGTGATTTATCTGATTATAAAATAGATGATTTGGGCTTTAAGGCAAAGTATAATGCTGACAATCATCTTATAGTGGAACTTAATGACACTATTGAGACGCTAAAATCAAACAACTCCCTAATCGAGATAGGTGAGCAGAGGGTACTCTTGCGTAAAGAGGGTAAACCAAGACACTACTCTGCCACAATTTCAATGGAATACAAGAGAGAAAACTTCAGAGATGATATCGCAGTCAATAAACCTATCATTAGGGATGATTATTATATCTACCTAGAGAGTTTCGATCAGATAGATGAGAGTGAATTACCTCGTGTGGTATTGAGATTGGTAAAGGATCCATGGATAAATATAGCCTACGCTGGATTATGGATGATGATGATTGGTGCCTTGGCTATGATGGCGGTTGGCCCTATTACTCTTTCAAGTACAAACGATAACAGAAGAACGAGATGATAAACTGGGACTCATTTATATATTTTGTTGTTGCAACAATATTATTGCAACTTATTGCGATAGGTAAACTCTTCACAACTAGGTCAAAAAGAGGTGTTGCCATACCTACAATGCTAGCCATTGGTATTTACTCAACATTTATACTCTTACTGTGGAGCTACCTTGGAAGACCACCAATGCGCACCATGGGTGAGACTAGACTCCTATACTCTCTATTTCTTATGGTGATAGGACTCATCACTTGGCTTAGAAGTAGATATGATATACTACTAATATTCTCCTTTCTACTGAGCACTGTGTTCATGTGTATCAATCTATTCAAACCAGAGATTCATGAAAAGGAGCTTATGCCAGCGCTAAACAGCCCTTGGTTTGTCCCTCACGTGGTTGTATACATGGTAGCATATGCAACTATTGCTTGTGCTTTTGTTCTTTCAATCATTAAACTCATTGGAGTAAAAAGACTCACAACACCCAGTTTAATAAATCATTGCGACAAGCTTGTATATGACGGAATGGGATTATTAACTATAGGGATGATGATGGGGGCACTATGGGCTAAAGAGGCCTGGGGAGACTACTGGAGTTGGGACCCAAAGGAGGTATGGGCTGCAATAACCTGGACTGTGGGTATTATCTACATCCACTATCGACTCAGAGCAAAAGGAGAATCAAAGAGACCTTATCTATTGATAGTGCTTCTCTTCATGAGCTTTCAAATCTGTTGGTATGGGATCAACTATCTCCCCACAGCAGCTACAAGCGTCCACACATATATGGATATGGAATAAACAACAACCTATTATAATTATCAATTAACTTATGAAGAAATTCTTCTTAACAGTCGGTGCAATAGTAGTTGCCGGCACCGTGGTGTTCGCTTACCAGCGTCATACAAATACTAAGACTCTCGAGAGCATGCCACTAAATGAGCAAGTTAAACACATCTTGATCAGCAATAGATGTTTGGACTGCCACTCTCAATCTCCCGAATTACCGTTCTACGCTTCACTTCCCATTGCTATGGATCTAGTTGAGACAGACGTTAAAAATGGATATCGCTACATCGATCTTCAAAGCGTAGTAGAAGAGATCAACAGCGGCAATGTACCATCGGAGGTTAACCTAGCTAAGATAGAGCAAAGCGTAGCTAACAGCTCTATGCCTCCAATTAAATTCACTGCAATGCATTGGCATAGCAACCTTGATTCAAATGAGAAATCAATCTTGATGAATTGGGTTAAGGAGAATCGTGCTAATTCATACTTCAATGGATTGAGCGCTGAGGCATTTGCCAATGAGGCCATCTACCCTATCGTTGACTCTATAGCGGTAAATCCAGCTAAAGTAGCATTAGGCGCTAAACTATTTCACGACACACGCCTATCAAAGGATAACACAATCTCATGTGCTACATGTCACAGCCTTGACTCGGCTGGTGTAGACAAATTACAGTTCTCAAAAGGGATAAAGGATCAGATTGGTGGTATCAATGCCCCTACTGTATTCAATGCAGCATTCCACATGGCTCAGTTTTGGGATGGTCGCTCTGCAGACCTTCAGGCTCAGGCAGGTGGCCCTCCATTTGATATGCTTGAGATGGGATCTTCTTCATGGGATGAAATCATTGCTAAGCTAGCTCAAGACAAAGCGCTTACTGCTGAGTTCATCAGCATATATCCAGAGGGTTACTCAGGAGATAACATCACCGATGCTATTGCTGAATTTGAGAAAACGCTTATTACACCTAACTCTCGCTTCGACCTATACCTAAAAGGTGACCAAACAGCACTAACTGCTGAAGAGGTTGAAGGCTATGAGCTATTCAAAGCAAACAACTGTGCTACATGCCACGTTGGACAAGCTATGGGTGGTCAATCATACGAGTATATGGGTATTGTTGCTGACTACTTTGCCGATCGCGAAATGAAGGCAGATAGAGACATCATCAAGACAAAAGACCAGGGACATTTCAATGCTTCAGGCAAAGAGAGTGACCTTCAACGTTTCAAGACTCCTAGCTTGAGAAACGTGGCTCTTACAGCTCCATATATGCACGATGGTACAATAAACACCCTTGAGGAGGCTACTAAAATTATGCTTAAGTACCAGCTTGGCAAAGAGCTTTCAGATAGCGAGGTAAACAAGATTGTGAAGTTTATGCACACTCTTAATGGCCAATACAACGGCAAAGAGTTGAACTAGTATCACTAGGTAAACATCAAAAAGCAATAAGGGTTGCAGCAGGATAAGACCTGTTGCAACCCTTATTGCTTTTTAAAAATGATATTATTTATCAATAATCCCTCCCCGCACCAGAATCAACTCTCTCCTTCCAAAACCTATTAGCAAAGGATATAAACTCTTCTTGAGTACAGATTGGTTCAGAAATACGCCTCTGCAGATTATTTGACACAGAACCAACCAATGCCAATTCTCGACCAGCCTCTCGTAAATCTAATAAAAGCTGCTGTTGAAGATCCAAAAGCGTGGGATTATTAAAGAGATACATCACTGCTGGACGTAATAACTCTGCGGCCACCACACGATGATCATTCTTTGCTAGAGCTCTAAAATGAGATATTAAAGCATCAAAATGTGACATCTCCGGGAAACCACATATAGAGAGTAAAGCTAGCGACTGGTCCTCTCTCATTCGCCTTGTGGGATGACAGACACCATCCAACCCCTCCATCATATATGGATAAAGCGACGATACATGCCTATCAAAATATCGCTTCAACCTATCAGGCATACCATCAGCATAAAGAGGAAGTGCATACACCACAAGATCTGCCACATCTATAATAGAAGCCAAAGTAGCATGATCGTCTCTCTCTTTGAAAATACAATCACCATCATTGCGCTGCCAACAATGCCAACACCCTGTACATGACTCTATCTTATAATCATCAATATCTAAGCAGCTCACCTCAACACCATCTACCATCCTAAGACCCTCAAGAAGAGCATCTACTAGAATGGAGGTATACCCCTCCACTTTTCGAGGAGATGCAGTCAAGACAACCACACTTTTAGGAGCCTTCGCAATCCTTTTTGATACCTTTGGTGCCTCAATAGGTGATGATAAGAGAGTTGCTGGATACATCAACTTAAATAACGAACTATCTCCTTGAAATTTCAATCGACGAGAAACAACACCCCACGTTGGATTTAACCTGCCCGAAGCGAGCTTAAGCCAATCATTGAAGTCACAAGTTAGAGAGGCATCATAAATACCTGATGTTCCATCAGATAGAGTAACCCCATTAGTAGCAATACTCACATAACAACAAAGATCTATATCCTTAAAATGAAACTGCAATATTCTCTGTTCCTCTATAGTATCCACCCCTACAAGTTCAACCATAGACTGCATAGCCTCATAAGGCTCCAATAGCCGTTTCTTCTTCATCAATCTGTAAATAATTGGGTTATATATTCAGTAATGACAAAATAAAGGTAATTAAGGATGAACTCCAAAGGTTGTGTTAACAATAATAGTTGCAGACAATAAAATAATAAGATGGCATTCACCTCTAGGGCTATAGAATCTAACTTATGATATCTATTATTGATATTAATAATTAGTTTTCCCTATAAATAGACCGGTTGATTAGGCTGAGGCTTTTGAGTGATTATGTAGTATCCTGATTTAGGTTGACTACTTGTATGTCTTATACCTTCGACAAGTTGACTTGGTTATATATATTCCTGATATTAGTTGACTTTAAGTTTATTATCCCGAAGTTTGGTTGCCTTCGCGAGCCTTATTCCT
>JBOFEN010000099.1:0-55760 GCA_051648105.1 Bacteroidales bacterium | reverse complement strand
TAGGCTCTGGTGTTCCACAGATCTCTAGCCGCATAGGTAACGAAAATCTTGTCGTTAGAGCTCTAACTAATGAGATGGCCGAAGAGGGTGTTCCGGTTGAGCTATTTATAGGAAAGAGCGGAAAACAGTATCTGTCTCTTGCAAACAGTGAGTGGAATGGTGAGTATGAATACATCGTTCGTAACGAAAATGGTGACGAGTTCACTCTCAATAACGGAGTGTATGAGTTTGATGGTGTAGCTGGCGAGACAAATAAGGTAACATTCATAGCTAGAGAAATGCCGCTAAGTGTAGAGGATACAAATAGACAAAAGATTACTATATCTCAAGTTGGTGATGCTATTGAAATATCTGCACCAGAGATGATAGAGAGTATAAAGCTATTCAACCTTAATGGGTCTCTTATGATGAGCTCGACTCCTATGAACGAGAGATGCACGATAAGCTCAATTATTACAGGTGCTTACATCATAGAGATAAATACAGAAACATCTCGCGAAGTTGCTAAAGTTGTAATTCAATAGAAGAAAAAGAACATATGAAAAAAACAGTATATAGATTATCTATTGTAGCCACTTTAATGGCTATGAGCACACCCCTACTTTATTCTCAACAGATAAATGAGGAGTACAAACCGTTTAGCAGTAGCTCTCCATATTCACTAGATGATGACCTTGATGGTTTTGGTGATGCCTTAGCTGGTCCGGGTATTGAAAAAACCCCTATCGAAGATGGATACATAGCACTGTTACTTCTTGCAATACCTTATGCTATATCAATATATAAAAAACGTGATAAGAGTATCTAATTAAGCTATTAAATGAAAGAGGAGCTGCACCCAATGGTGTAGCTCCTCTTTTCGTTTATATATTAAATGAGAAATAGAATGATGAGCCCTCTCCTGGATTAGATGTTAGCCATATCTCACCACCCATCTTCTCTACCAATAGCTTTGCCGTTGATAAACCAAGCCCTGTGCCATAAGAGTTGGTATCAACTTTATATAGGCGCTCGAATATTCTATTCTGATGCTCCTCTCCTATTCCCTTACCTCTATCCTTTACATAGAAAACAATCCTACTCTCCTCTTTGACTGAACCTATAGTTACCACATCAGAGCCAGAATGAATTATGGCATTCTCAATCAGAAAGTGCATTACTTGAAGTAATCTTAGCTCATCACCTTCGAAGACAATATCCTGCGAAGGCAAATCGACCTTTACCTCAGCCCCGTTACTAATAACAGATTGAGATGCCAGCAGAAGAAGTTCTGAGATATCTATAGGCTTTATATCAAGAGTGAATGCTCCTGCTTCAATTGCAGATAGCTCATTCACCTTTATAAATAGTTGCATAAGCTTCATCGTATTTTCATTTATCAGCTTTGCAAATAATCTCCTATCCTCTAGGTCAATCTCCTCTTGAGTCAATATATCTGAGAAACCCATCAATGCATTAAGTGGAGTTCGAACCTCATGATTGAGATTATCCAAAAACACAGTTCTAAGCCTATTGGCATCTTTTATCTGCTCTACTGCCTTCTCTAGCTCTTCGTTCTGATACATTATCTTTCTTGCATACAATTGATGCACCCTATTCTTTGTAATAAAGAATATCAGCGCTATTACTGTTAATACGAAAAGTAAGATTATCTCTTCCTCATACCTTAAGAGTATAGATACGGGTCTATTGGTATATACAACCTTACCCTTAAAAAGCGTTTTATTCAATCCAAATTTCTCAACTGTATTATAGTTAAGGTGCCAATATGGCTCCCAAACTATAGAGTTGCCAACAACGTTTTTCTCTCCTCTGAGCTTATCTCTTATCAAAAACATCGCTGAGCTGACAATGCTACTATTGTCTGCATAATAGCCTCCTATACTTCTGTCCCAAGCTAATGGTTCAGATGTAGCCTTATATGAAGGCTCCCTAAACCTAGCCTCTCTTTCCCACAGAGGCGTAGTACTCCATTTAGAGTAACTGCTCCACGAGACAAACAGTAGCGAGCGATGGCTAGTTAGTTGATTTAGTTGTGTAGTTAAGTGTTGAGAATTGGCAAACCGACCATCCACACTTACCATCTCAAGATCTGGATACTTATTTTCAACAATCTCATTTGCTACAATGTTGGCATATGCACCACCGTAAGATCCGCTTGTTATCAAGACTATCTGCTCCAACTTGGGATTCTGTGCTATCATCATATCAATATTAGCCGCTATACTACACTCTATTGGGTCATATACAATAGACGCATTAGGGTAGCCCTGCAATATGGAATCAGTTGGCATAAGGTCCTTTATGTTAAACGAGTTAAGGTCTAAAAGAGCCTCCAGAGATGTACTATGTTTATTTATCCCACAAAGAAGCAAAGGCGCATCTTGCATTCTTCCTCTCTCTACTTCCTTAAATAGTATCCAAGACTCATCTCCAACTAAGATCACAAGAGCCAAACTATCCATCTCAACTAAGGAACTTACTATAGCCTCCATCTCAGTTACCCATTCTAAAGATGGCTCTCCCCTTGTTGGTTGCAAATAATCTATATGCAAAGAGCATTCAGGCACCAAATCTTTTATTTGAACATATAGCTCTGAAACTATAGGATCAAGGCGGCTCTCACTAAGTGTAATAATAACAACATTACTATTAGACTCAAGAGGCTTTGCACTTAACTGTATTGTAGTGAAGATAGAGAGAAATAGAAGTATTAACCTCATACTACTATTTATTCGTTCGCAGATATCTATGCTCATTTATATTATATCTATAAAATCAGTAATCGGCGACAAAAGTAATTAAAATAAAAACCTGAGAGAGTGACACAAAATCATACTTGTATCATTTTTTAAAAATAAACTATTTACCAATACTGGGTTAATATATTCAAATAGACGCCTAGTGTAAATATGCTCAAAATTAACAATTAAAAGATTATCCATTAATTCACAAAACTTATATAGGGTAAGAATGACACTTCAAAGCTTCTCAATTTGACAATCCATAGCTGATAAACCTTTCTTTTTGACAATTAAAAATGGTTAGTCTGAGTTCTATTATTATTCATATTGAATAGTTTTATAGTGAGTTCAAAGAATAAAAACAGCACTCCAATTACCATAAATTACGCAATAAATGTATACATTAAACAGAAACAGTAGAAGCTTCTGTATAGTTTCAAAAAGGCTACTATTGGCAATAGACCTCTTTTTTGGATAATCTTAATTGTATTTCACCTTAATAATGGGAATGAAAAGAGTAATAAGTTAAAGAGATAGCATTATTAAATAACCAATGGCTTACTAATGGATATACTCAAAACGCTCTAATTCTTTAGTTCATAATCAACTGTAGAGACGACTCTGATAATCTTACGCTCTGGTGTATTGCTATTAAGATCACTTATTGAAAACTGTCCCTGTGAGGCACGACGTATTTTGCCTATCTTGCTATCTGAGTCTTTAGCAAACTGCTCCGCTGCAGATCGTGCACTCTTTGTCGCCTGCTCTATCATCTGGGGTTTAATACCATTCAGTCCAGTATATTCGTAAGTTGTAGTGAAACGATAGTCACCTCCCAATATTGCAATCCCTTTATTGAGAAGCACACCTTGCTCTTTAATCAATCTATTTACTTCAGCTACCTTAGAGCTCGAAACGGTTATTATTGATGTCAATGTATAGCGGTAGCTAAGCGTCTGGCTAGAATATCTATCTGCCTTTGTATCTACAACTGTTGGTGCCGATAGACTATAGTCTGAAGTTACAAGTGATCCCTTAGCAAGAAAATCAACTATTGTCCCATCCTTCTGCTTCATCTCTGCATAAAGAGATTGTAGATCATTACCTACAATAGTATATGCAATGGGCCATGTCACTCTATCTGCATCAACCTCCATCTCTGCAAGCCCTTTCACACTAACAACTCTATCCATCTGCTTAAATTCAACAATGCCTTGACGAATGAATACACCTAGTAGTACAATACCTACTGCTATGAGAAATGCCTCAATTAATCTACTGTTCATAGTGGGGATTTATTATATAATTGATTTATACAACTATAACACAACAGTGGGATATATGTTTATCAACTATTCAATTAGAGCTAGATATCATCTACGTATGGGTGTAAAATTAAGTCTAAATATATTGGGCATGCTGAGTGGGTGTATTTGGTTCTATGAGGATAACTATTAGCTTAACAGTACATATCTCCAGAAACACGTACGTATATCTAAAGAAACACGTACGTATCTTACTCCAAGTACGTACGTATTTTGTATAAAGTACGTACGTATTTTGAGAGTTACAAACAACAAGCAGAGAAGAGCGTAGCAATCAACGTATTAGAAATAACAGAAGATGGGGATAGTTGGGAGTTTACTTAGCAATAAATTTATTTGCTGCTAGTGTAAATAGACATTAACATTTTTAGCAAAAAAAGAGTCCTCATCTCTTCAAATAAAGAGATGAGGACTACTATATAACTATGATTTGTGAGCGATTATTTGCACACAGCACAACGAGGCTTCAACTGCTTGAAGAAGTCGTTTCCTTTGTCATCAACAAGGATGAAAGCGGGGAAGTTCTCTACTTCGATTTTCCATATTGCCTCCATACCCAACTCTGGATACTCAACAAGTTCTACCTTCTTGATGTTCTCTTGAGCTAGAATAGCTGCTGGTCCACCAATAGAACCTAAGTAGAAGCCGCCATGCTTGTGACAAGCGTCTGTTACTTGTTGAGAACGGTTACCCTTAGCGATCATGATCTTGCTACCACCTTCGCTTTGGAATAGGTCTACATATGAGTCCATACGTCCTGCTGTAGTTGGACCGAATGATCCCGAAGCAAAACCTGTTGGAGTTTTAGCTGGTCCAGCATAGTAGATTGGGTGGTTCTTGATGTACTCAGGAAGACCCTCACCGCTATCAATACGCTCTTTGAGCTTAGCATGAGCTATATCACGGCCTACGATGATAGTTCCATTAAGAGAGAGTCGAGTAGATACTGGATATTTAGATAGCTCCTTAAGGATCTCATCCATTGGACGGTTAAGGTTGATCTTCACAGCATCACCTTCACCAGCATTGCGCAACTCTTGTGGAATGAAACGTGCTGGGTTCTGCTCTAGTTTCTCAATCCAGATACCATCTTTATTGATCTTTGCTTTGATATTTCTATCAGCAGAACAAGATACACCCATACCAATTGGGCAAGAAGCACCGTGACGTGGCATTCTGATGATGCGAACATCGTGAGCTAGGTATTTACCACCAAACTGAGCACCAAGGCCAAGGTTGTTAGCTGCTTCAAGAACCTCTTTCTCTAGTTCTACATCGCGGAAGCTCTGACCAAACTCGTTACCTTCTGTTGGTAGTGCATCGAAGTATTTTGCTGAAGCTAGTTTTACTGCTTTTAGGTTTATCTCTGCTGAGGTTCCACCAATAACAAATGCAATGTGGTAAGGTGGACAAGCTGCCGTACCAAGTGTTGCTATTTTACCTACTAGATATTGTACAAGTGACTTAGGGTTGATCAACGCCTTTGTCTCTTGGTATAGGTATGTTTTATTTGCTGAACCACCACCTTTAGTCATCAAAAGGAACTTGTACTCTGAACCTTGAGTTGAGTAAAGGTCTATCTGAGCAGGAAGGTTTGTTCCTGTATTTACCTCATCATACATGTTAAGAGGTGCATTCTGAGAGTAACGAAGGTTCTCTTGTGTATATGTATTGTAGATACCTTGTGAGAGTGCCTCTTCATCGTTGCATCCAGTCCATACATTCTGACCTTTTTTACCCATAACGATTGCAGTACCTGTATCTTGACAAGTAGGAAGGATTCCTTTAGCTGCAACCTCTGAGTTGCGTAGCATAGTTAGAGCTACATATTTATCGTTGCTTGATGCCTCTGGATCGTGAAGGATCTTAGCTACCTGCTCGATGTGCTCAGTACGAAGAAGGAATGAAACATCTCTCATAGCGGCTTGAGCCATCTTTGTTAGAGCATCTTTCTCAATCTTCAGAATCTCTTCTCCTTCAAATTTAGTTACAGATACGTGCTCTTTTGTTAGCAAGTAGTACTCCGTTTGATCTTTACCAAGAGGGAAAAGCTCTTGATAGTGAAAAGGTTTTGTTGCCATTGTGTGTATATAGTTTAGTATTCTCCTATTGAGGAGTTATGTAATTACTCAGCTTCATTCCAGATCTCCCAAGATGCCTCTGCTTGTAGCAGTAACATCTCTAGTCCATTTACTGTCTTCGCTCCTCTTGCTTTACCTAGTTGTAAGAATTTAGTCTCACTAGGATTGTAGAGGAGATCGTAAAGGAGGTGATCATCACAGAGGTATTCATAGGGTATACTTGGTGCGGCATCAACCTTTGGGTACATACCCAGTGGAGTGGTGTTAACAATGACTGTATACTCTTGAAGTAGCTCTTTAGTTATTTGTTGATAGTTGATCTCTCCCTCTTGAGGGAATCTACTTACGCTTAGTGTCTTTAGTCCTAGTTTATTTAGGGCGTACTTGACAGCCTTAGAGGATCCTCCAGTACCTAGTATCAATGCAGCTCTATGCTCGCGCTTTAGAAGATATTCAATAGATCTACTAAACCCAATCACATCTGAATTGAATCCCTTGAGGATACGTCTTCCTGATCTGTTAATAAACTTAATTACATTAACAGCCCCTATCTCTTTCGCTACAGGATCTAGCTCATCGAGGTAGCTCATAACCTGCTCCTTGTATGGTATAGTTACGTTCAGGCCGAGTAATTCTGCATTATTCGCTAGTAGATCTTGAAACTCCATTATCGTGGGAATCTCAAAGTTGTCATACCTAGCATCTACCCCCTCAGCAAGGAACTTATCATTAAAGAAACCTTGAGAGAATGAGTGAGTGAGTGGATATCCTATGAGACCGTATTGATTCATATGCTTTAATCTGTTGGATTTGTGTAATAGCTTTATGGACAAGATATAAAATGCCCCTACAAATATACAATTTCCACATGAGAAAATGTATTCTATTGTAGGGGCAATCTCTTATTTATGTAGCTAAATACTATCTATTCGCGAGGTAAGATGTTACATTCTCCTCAATTCTCTTAGATATATCTTCTTTGTCTGCTGGCTCAAACTTCTCGCCGCTAATTCTCTCGAAAAGCTCGCAATAACGATTACTGATTTGGCTTACTATCTCTTGAGTCATCTCAGGCATAGTCTCACCTTCTCTTCCTTGGAAACCATTCTCCATCAACCACTCTCTAACGAACTCTTTAGATAGCTGTCTTTGTGGTTTTCCACTCTCAAATAGATCCTCGTATCCCTCTGCATAGAAGTAACGTGACGAGTCTGGAGTGTGTATCTCATCGATAAGATAGATTACTTCATCTCGTTTGCCAAACTCATACTTAGTGTCAACTAGGATCAATCCTCTCTCTTGTGCCATCAGACTACCTCTTTCAAATAGAGCTAAGGTATACTTCTCTAGAGTTGCATAATCCTCTGGAGTAACTAGCCCTTGACGAAGTATCTCCTCTTTTGAGATATCCTCATCGTGGAAGCCGTGCTCTGCTTTTGTTGTAGGGGTAATGATAGGAGTTGGGAACTTTTGATTCTCTCTCATACCATCAGGTAGCTGAACTCCACAAATCTCTCTAACACCAGATTTGTAGGTGCGCCATGCACTTCCGCATAGATAACCTCGAACAATCATCTCTACTGGGAATGATTTGCACTGGACTCCAACAGTAACCATTGGGTCGGGTGTCGCCATTTTCCAGTTTGGACAGATATCAGCTGTTGCATCTAGGAACTTAGCTGCAATTTGATTAAGCATTTGCCCTTTGTAAGGGATTCCTTCTGGCAATACTACATCGAAAGCAGATATACGATCTGATACGATCATTACTAGTAGTTCGTCATTGATGTTATAAACATCGCGTACTTTGCCGTGATAAACACTCTTTTGTCCAGGGAAATTAAAATCAGTCTTTGTTAAAGCGCTCATTGATTGGTTTTATTATATGGATTAAAAAAAAGGCACAACCCTTATGGGGCTGTGCCTTTTTATGGTCAAAGCTCACCTAATTATTGGGTTAGCTTATTCAATTATTTTACGATGTTGTTGAACTCGCTATTTCCGAAGAATTTAGCAAACTCTAGGTCTGTTGCAGCCAATTTAGCCATAGAAGCATTAGCTTTAACCGCCTCACGAACATTGTTGATAACCATTGACTCGTTGTTTGTGCGAGCACCAACAACTGCCATTAGGTAGTATGTACCTGCACATGGTTTCTCGATAGCTGACAATGTTGTTTTAGCTTTGTTGTAGTCTTTAGACAAGATCTGAGCAACAGCAGCGTGGATAGTTTTTGACTCACCGAATGAACGTACAGCAGCGCTGTAGTCACCTTTGTGAGTGTAAAGGATACCAAGAGCATCGTTCAAACCTTCTGCACCTGCAGCTTTACCGAAGCACTGCTCAGCTGTTGCCAAGTCACCATTAACCATAGCGATCATACCTAGGTTCATGTTAGCTTCTGGAGAGTTGTTGATTTTAGCAGATTTAGCGAACAAGTCAGCTGCTGCGTTGAAGTTTCCTTTTTCGTACTCAACTACACCCATGTTGTTAAATCCACGGAAGTCTTGTGGGAAGTTGTTCATTGCTGCTGTGTAGATAGCTGCACGGTCAGCACCTGGAAGAGTTGCTGCATAAAGAAGCTCCTCTACGTTCAACGCTTTGTTGTCGTTTTTAGCCAAGTTAGCGATCTCTTCGTCTGATTTACCAATAACATTGATAGAAGCAGTCAAACGAGAACGACGCAATTGTGGAAGAACTTCGTCAGCGATGTTTTTGAAAACAGAAGACATGTTCTTGATTTCACGCTCACGTTGCTCTGGATCGTTGTACATAGAAAGTACGCGAAGTACCAACTCTTTGTCTTGGATGTTTGATTTTTCCATCAACTCTTTGAAACCATCCCAGTCTTCAGCTGTGAATTTACCTTCGATGTTAGCTTCAACTTTAGATTTTTTCAACTCTTTAGTCAAGTATGACTGAGTGTTTTTCTCACGTTGACCTGCCAATCTCTCGTTCAAATCCAAAGCACCGTCTGGAGAAGCATAAGATGAAATCTCGATACCTGTGATCTCTTTGTTTGGAGCTGCCGCAGCTGCTTTGATGTCTGTGTGAAGTTGTGCCAACTGCTCTGATTTCAATTCAGAAGCACGAAGGTTAGCTTGTTGGATCAAGAACAAGATCTGTGCTTGGTAAGCTTCCTTGATGATACGTTGGAATTTGTCTGCCGCGATAGCTGGTTTAGCAGCAGCTGCTGATGACATCAACTCAGTAGAGATAACACCTTCTGCAACTTTTAGACGTGGCAATTTGTAAGACTTAGCACCTCTTACAACGCTAAACTCAAGATAAAGCTCTGAGTTACGCATCTCTGGTACATAAGTAAATGAAGCTGGCATAGAGTACTTACCACCCGCTTTGTAAGCGATAGTGTTATTGTTACCCTTAACTTTTTCTCCTTGGAAAGTAACAGAAGTCGATTTAGACTCTTTACCACCGTAAACCAACACTGGAGTTACAGTTACCTCAGACTTCTTGTTGAAGTATTTCTCTGGGAACTGACCATCAATGGTAGCATTAACTTTTCCACCTTTCAACTCTAGAGGAGATGGAGTAACCTTAAACATATCCGCCGACAACGGACCCATCTTTTTACTACACGCTGTGAAAGCAACTAAAATAGCCATCAAGAATGGCAAATAAAGTTTTCTAATCATGACTTAGTTAATTAAATTGGTTATAATACAATCACTTATCTTTACAACTTCATTGGACTAGTTGCCAAGAAGTACTAAAATAGACTACTGTACGGTGCAAATTTATTCTCTTTTTTCAAATCGGGAAAGTTTTATTTGTTTTTTTTCCATTTGTTAGTCCGATTATCTATATTATGGTGTAGTTCCTTACTTCAAAATAACGACTTTAGACAATTCATAGTTCATTGAGAGCCCTATCTAATATTAAAAAAAAACTGTTGTTGCGATGTATATACAATAGATAAACAAAAAAGTAATAGTAATATTTGGTCATATAAGAAATAATCCGCACCTTTGCACTGCAATTGCGAAACAACGGTGCCATAGCTCAGTTGGTAGAGCAAAGGACTGAAAATCCTTGTGTCCCCGGTTCGATTCCTGGTGGCACCACGAAAAAACCCTCACAATCGTACAATCGCTTGTGAGGGTTTTTTTATGTCTAAACCTTTCGCATAATCTCATCTCTTAATCTCAAAACAACAATGATTACAGTTACGAACTTAGGCATCCAGTTTGGAAAAAGAAAACTATTCGAGGATGTAAGTCTAAAATTCACCCCGGGGAACTGCTACGGTATTATCGGAGCTAACGGTGCAGGTAAATCTACTATGCTGAAAGCTATCAGCGGACAAATTGAAGCAACTACGGGTACTGTCACGTTGGGACCAGGCGAACGCCTCTCTGTGTTGAGCCAGGACCACCACGCTTACAACGACCAAACTGTACTAGATACGGTGATGATGGGGCATACTGTTCTTTGGGACATCATGCAGGAGAAGAACGCAATCTATATGAAAGAGGACTTCTCTGATGAGGATGGACTACGCGCTGCTGAATTAGAAGAGAAGTTTGCAGAGCTTGAGGGATGGAATGCCGAAAGTGATGCTGGAATGCTACTTAGTGGACTTGGCATCAAAGAGGATCTTCACTATACTATGATGAAGGATATCCCAGGTAAGGAGAAGGTACGTGTGCTACTTGCTAAAGCTCTATTTGGTAAGCCAGACAACTTACTTCTCGATGAGCCTACCAATGACTTGGACTTAGAGACAGTTATGTGGCTAGAGAACTACCTTGCCAACTTTGAGAACACAGTACTAGTTGTTTCGCACGACCGCCACTTCTTGGACTCGGTGTGTACTCACACTGTAGATATTGACTTTGGGAAAGTACAATCATTTGCTGGTAACTACAGCTTCTGGTATGAATCAAGCCAGTTAGCGCTTCGTCAGCAACAGAACCAAAATAAGAAAGCAGAAGAGAAGAAGAAAGAGCTTCAAGAGTTCATTCAGCGTTTCAGTGCTAACGTTGCTAAATCTAAGCAAACAACTAGCCGTAAGAAGATGTTGGAGAAGCTTAACGTTGAAGAGATCCAACCTTCATCTCGCCGCTATCCTGGTATCCAATTCCAACCAGACCGTGAGCCAGGTAATAAAGTTCTTGAAGTACATGGACTTTCAAAATCTATCGATGGAGTTACTCTATTTAACGATGTTAACTTCATGGTAGAGAAGAATGACAAGATCATTTTCCTATCAAGAGACCCTCGTGCTATGACAGCATTCTTTGAGATCATCAATGATCAACAGAAAGCTGATGCTGGTACATTCGAGTGGGGTGTTACTATCACTCCTGCTTATCTACCTCTTGACAACTCTAGCTTCTTCAACACAGATTTCAATCTAGTTGATTGGCTATGTCAATTCTCAGAAGACACTACTGACCTATATATCAAAGGGTACCTAGGTAGAATGTTATTCTCAGGTGAGGAGATCCTAAAGAAAGCTTCTGTTCTTTCAGGGGGTGAGAAGATGAGATGTATGATTGCACGTATGATGATGAAGAGTGCAAACTGTCTTGTACTTGATTCTCCTACCAACCACCTTGACCTTGAGTCAATCCAAGCTTTCAACAACACTCTTAAGATCTTCAAAGGAAACCTTTTGATGTCTTCACATGACCACGAATTCATTCAAACTGTTTGTAACCGTGTTATTGAGTTGACTCCAAACGGAATTATTGACAAGATCATGGACTATGATGATTATATCACTAGTGAAGAGGTTAAAGCTCTAAGAGATCGCATGTACAATAAATAGATCTATATAATAAAAAGGCCTACCGAACATCGGTGGGCCTTTTATTGTTAGAGATAGTAATAACGAAACAGTAATAGATATGCCAAACCTAAAGATTGGAGATAGAGCTCCACAATTCTCCGCTGCAGACCAGAACGGAGTAATACATACATTAGAACAATATAGCGGGAAGAAGATTGTACTATACTTTTACCCAAAGGACAGCACACCTGGATGTACCGCTGAAGCTTGTAACCTTAGAGACAACTATGAGCAACTACAAAGTGCTGGATACACAGTTATTGGAGTAAGTGCAGACTCTGTTGAATCGCACAAACGATTTGCTGAGAAGCAGAATCTACCATTCACTCTTCTTTCAGATGCAGAGAAAGAGATGCTTGAGGCTTACGACGCTTGGGGTATGAAGAAGCTGTATGGGAAGGAGTATATGGGAATTATTCGAAAAACATTCCTCATTGATCAAGATGGTATAATCACTGACATTATTGAAAAGGTTAAAACAAAAGAGCACACCACTCAGATATTGAAATAGAATAGTAAATAGGAGGCTACACAATATATACGTGTAATCTCCTATTTACTTTATAAGCCCCATTGATCAATAAGTGAATATGAGGAGTATTAATTAGTTCGAGAGCAAACCCTAATAGAGCTTCAAGTGTTAAATAGGTAGTAACTAAAACATCAAATCAGATGAACAAGATAATACTTACTACACTGACTCTCCTATTTGCTATCACTACTTTATCAGCACAACTAAAAGTAGGCAATCCTGCTCCTTGGTTTAAGGGGTATGATCAGAATAATAACTTGATAGAATCGAATGATTACAAAGGGAAGAAAGTCGTTCTATATTTCTATCCAAAGGATAATACTCCTGGCTGCACGGCTCAAGCCTGTGCTTTTAGAGATGACCTTAGTGAACTACAAGCTAAGGGTTACTATATAATTGGAGTTAGTGATGATGATGTAAAATCTCACGCTGCTTTTGCAAAGGAGTATCAACTCAACTTCCCACTAATAGCTGATACAGACAAAACCATTATCAACTCATATGGTGCTAATGGTATGCTATATACAAAGCGAATAACATTTGTGATAAATGAGAAAGGAATAATAGAGCAGATCATTGAGGGAGTTTCTGCTTCAGAACACTCCAAGAAGATACTAAAGAGATAGAACAAATAGATGCAGGGCCTACGCTCTGCATCTATTGTTATATACAATAGGGCAGCCAAATAAAAACAAAAAACCCTACTTCTAACTTCGCAGTCAGAAGTAGGGAAACCCATTTTTTTAATACTTATAAATAATCGTTGCCTAAATAGCCTAATTAGTCTTGCAGCTTAGCTGAGATAAACTCTCTGTTCAAGCGTGCAATGTTTGTAATAGAGATATTCTTTGGACACTCTGCCTCACACGCTGCCGTGTTAGTACAGTTACCAAATCCTAGCTCATCCATGCGAGCAACCATCGCTTTTGCGCGACGTGCTGCCTCAACACGACCTTGTGGAAGTAGTGCCAATTGGCTTACCTTAGCTGAAACGAACAACATAGCTGAACCGTTCTTACAAGCAGCAACACAAGCACCACAACCGATACATGAAGCTGAGTCCATTGACTCATCAGCATCGATCTTAGAGATTGGAATTGCGTTTGCGTCAGGTATACCACCAGTATTTACTGAGATATAACCACCAGCTTGAATGATCTTATCAAAAGCAGTACGGTCAACCATCAAGTCGCGAATAACTGGGAAACCAGCCGAACGCCATGGCTCGATAGTGATTGTCTCACCATCTTTGAACTTACGCATGTGCAACTGACAAGTTGTGATTGAATCGTCTGGTCCGTGAGCGTGTCCATTGATATAAAGAGAACACATACCACAGATACCCTCGCGACAGTCATGGTCAAAAGCTACAGGCTCTTTTCCTTCGTTCACAAGCTTCTCGTTCATAATATCCATCATCTCTAGGAATGATGAATCTGTTGATATCCCTTGAAGTGCAATCGTCTCAAATTGTCCTTTATCTTTAGGACCTCTTTGGCGCCACACCTTTACATTTACATTTATATTCTTTTCCATTGTGTCTGAGTTTCAAAAAATCGGTGTTTGAACTAAATTACGCTTTGTAGTTACGCTGCTGACGAACGATAAACTCATACTCGAGCTCTTCCTTAAGCATCTCTGGCTCTTGGTCTTCGCCTTTGTATTTCCAACAAGAAACATACGCGAACTTATCATCATGACGAAGAGCTTCACCCTCTTCTGTCTGGTGCTCCTCACGGAAGTGTCCACCGCACGACTCTGCACGATCCAAAGCATCACGAGCCATCAACTCACCAATCTCGATGAAGTCAGCTACACGAAGTGCTTTTTCCAACTCTACGTTCAAATCATCACCTGATCCTGGAATACGAACATCGCTCCAAAACTCTTTCTTAACAGCTTTAAGCTTCTCAATTGCTGTCTTCAAGCCCTCTGCATTACGCCCCATACCTACGAAGTCCCACATGATAAGACCTAGTTTCTTATGGATAGTATCAACAGACTGCTTGCCTTTAATAGACATCAATTTGCTAACTCTATCTTTAATACCCTTCTCTGCAGCAACAAACTCAGGAAGATCAGTAGAGAAACGTGGAACACGAATCTGATCTGCCAAGTAGTTCTGAATAGTATAAGGCAATACGAAGTATCCATCAGCCAAACCTTGCATCAAAGCAGAAGCACCTAGACGGTTTGCTCCGTGATCAGAGAAGTTAGCTTCTCCAATAGAGTACAATCCTGGGATAGATGTTTGCAATTCATAATCAACCCAAGTACCACCCATTGTGTAGTGAATAGCTGGATAGATCATCATTGGTGTTTGATATGGATTGTCATCAACAATCTTCTCATACATCTGGAACAAGTTACCATAGCGTGATCTAACAACATCCTCACCAAGACGGTTGATTGCGTCAGAGAAGTCTAGGTATACAGCCAAACCTGTGTTACCAACACCGAAACCAGCATCACAACGCTCTTTCGCTGCACGTGAAGCTACGTCACGAGGTACCAAGTTACCGAAAGCAGGATAGCGACGCTCCAAGTAATAGTCACGGTTTTCGTCTTTGATCTCTGTTGGTTTAAGTTTGCCTGCTCTGATTGCCTCTGCGTCCTCTTTTCTTTTAGGAACCCAGATACGACCATCATTACGCAAAGACTCAGACATAAGTGTCAACTTAGACTGGAACTCACCGTGTACTGGAATACAAGTAGGGTGAATCTGAGCCATACAAGGGTTTGCAAACCATGCACCCTTTTTGTAACACTGCCATGAAGCCGAACCGTTTGAACACATTGCATTAGTAGAAAGGAAGAATGCGTTACCATAACCACCTGTTGCTACAACAACAGCGTGAGCTGAGAAACGCTCCAATTTACCTGTAACCAAGTTACGAGCAATGATACCACGCGCACGACCGTCAACCAATACTAGGTCAACCATCTCGTAGCGAGTATATAGTTTAACTGTTTTCTTTTCAACCTGGCGGCTCAACGCTGAGTAAGCACCCAAAAGAAGCTGCTGACCAGTTTGACCTTTTGCGTAGAAAGTACGCGAAACCTGAGCACCACCAAATGAACGGTTATCCAAAAGACCGCCGTATTCGCGAGCGAAAGGTACACCTTGAGCTACACACTGGTCGATGATATCGTTTGATACCTCAGCCAAACGGTAAACGTTTGCCTCACGAGCACGATAGTCACCACCTTTGATAGTATCGTAGAATAGACGATATACGCTATCGCCATCATTCTGATAGTTTTTTGCTGCGTTGATACCACCCTGTGCTGCGATTGAGTGAGCACGACGTGGTGAGTCAGAGATACAGAAGTTCAACACATTGAAACCTAGTTCTCCTAGAGAAGCTGCAGCCGAAGCACCAGCAAGACCAGTACCAACTACAATGATATCTAAACGGCGTTTGTTAGCCGGGTTCACCAATTTCTGATGAGATTTATAGTAACTCCACTTGTCAGCCAATGGGCCTTGTGGGATTTTTGCATCTATCTTAGTCATAATCTGATAATTTCTTTAGTCTATTCGTTAACGAATTTCTACTGGGTTACTTATTTCAAAGTTACAAATCCAAAAAGGAATGCTAATGGAATAATTGCATAACCTACACAAAGAATAGTAGATACTGCAAGACCTAGACACTTCCAACGAGGCATCCAGTTGTAATTGTTCAAACCAACTGACTGAAGAGCTGACCAGAACCCATGATTCAAGTGGAACCACAAAGCACATACCCAAACAACATACATAACTGCATAAAGAGGGTTAGTGAATAGCTCCTGCGCCAACATGAATGCATCAGCCTCAGCCTCACCTCCAATAAAGTGTTGAAGTTGCATTTTTGCCCAGAAGTGCATCAAGTGAATAGCCAAGAAACCAAGAACAACAACACCAAGAACCATCATGTTTTTTGATTCCCAACGAATGTTAGACTTACTAGCTACAGCATAACGGTCATTACCTCTAGCCTTACGGTTTTGAAGTTGAAGCATGAATGCCATCACTATGTGAATAGCAAAACCTGCTGCTAGAACTGGAACCATGATCTTAATGAATGGGTTCGTGTCCATAAATTCACATACTTGGTTGTAGAGAGTCTCACTTACTGATCCACCCCAACCTGCCAACAATGTCAAGTTTGCACCCAAGTGCACGGCTAGAAAGGTAATCAAGAAAAGTCCTGACAAACTCATCACGACCTTTCTTCCGATTGAACTTTTTAAAATCCACATACAGATTAAAATTTAATGTTACTATTGAATATTGAATATAATTCCTAGACAAATGCACTGATAGAGCGCTTTGCAAAATTAGAGCTTTTGATGATTTACCACAAGAAAAAAGAGATAAATTGGAGAACCATTTATAGCAACTGTTAAGTTTTCACCCTTTCATTTCAAGAAACTTGCATATTTGCTATCTCCATATTGCAATCAAGTAGAAACTTATAGTTGCAATAGTAAAAAAATGAATTAATAATATAGAACATGGCAACCTATCCTCTACCTTTGTAGCCCAATAAAAATAAACAAAACATCAATCTATGAAAGAGTGGGCTCTATCTATCTTTAGGCCAGTTCTACTATCCTCCCTCAAGGAGTATAGCACGATGCAATTCAGAAAAGACCTAATCGCAGGCATCATCGTAGGTGTCGTTGCACTTCCCCTTGGCTTGGCTTTCGCCATAGCATCAGGCGTCTCCCCAGAAAAAGGACTAGTAACAGCAATAATAGCAGGACTCTGCGCCACCCTATTCGGTGGTAGCAAGGTACTTATCAGCGGACCTACAGGCGCATTCGTACTTATTATTTCTGGAATCATTGAGAAGCATGGACTAGAAGGATTAGCAATTTCAACTTTCCTTGCAGGTGCAATGCTTGTATTAATGGGAGTACTCAAGCTTGGGAAAGCGATAAAATTCATACCCTATCCCATCATCATTGGCTTCAATGCAGGTATAGCACTCTCCATATTCACCTCACAAATAAAGGAGCTTCTAGGACTCTCATTTTCCACAAACCCATCAAACTTTGTAGAGCGATGGGTATCGGTATTCCAAAATATTGGAACAGCTACACCGTGGGCGATAGGACTAGGAGCACTAACGATAGCTATCATACTAATTGCACCCAAAATATCAACTAAAATACCAGGTTTTCTTGCTGCAATAGTAATAATAGCCACAGCTGCATACATACTCAAGGAGCACTTTGGTGTTAACCAAATCAGAACCATCTCTGACTGCTTCCTGATAGATGACAGATTCCCTATGCCTCAAAACTTCGACTTCAGACTCGAATCTCTTCGAGACTACCTTTCATCATCACTAACACTTGCACTGATGGGAGCTATGGTGGCATTAATAACATCTACTGTAGCTGACGGATCTGTAAACGGGCGACACGACTCAAACACAGAACTAATAGCGCAAGGAGTGACAAATATGATCATCCCATTCTTCGGAGCTATTCCTTCTACAGGTGCAATTGCACGAACAATGACAGGTATCAACAATGGTGGTCGCACACCAATAGTGAGCCTTGTTCATGCCGTTGTCCTACTGATAATACTAGTCAGCCTTGCCCCTCTATCACTATATATCCCAACAGCCTGCCTAGCGGGAATGCTAGTTGTGGCAGCATACAACATGAGCGGATGGCGAAGCATAAGAAGCCTCTTCAGAGCATCAAGATCTGAATTCCTAGTTATGCTTACCACACTCTCACTGACTGTACTCTTCGATTTAGCAATAGCTATTGAAGTTGGACTGGTTATGGCAATCTTCCTTCTCTTCCATAGAGTTCAAGAATCAAGCTCTATATATATGATGGGTAACGAGATTGACCCAACTCATGGAACTGACCTTACATCACAAGAGAAACTTCTTGTCCCAAAAGGAGTCGAGGTATACGAGATAGACGGCCCATTCTTTTTTGGAATGGCGAATAAGTTTGATGAGCAGATGTCCATCATAGGAGACAAACCTAAGGTGAGGATACTCCGAATGAGACACGTACCATTCATAGACTCTTCTGGGTTACACAATCTAGAGGATCTAGCTAACAACTGCCGCAAGGAGGAGATACGACTTATTCTATCTGGTGTAACAAAAGAGGTGCAAGAAACACTCGAAAGATCGGGCTTTACAACCAAATTTGACAAGCAATTTATATGCGAAAACATACAGATTGCTCTTCATAAGGCACACATAGAGCTTGATAGAATCAATTCTAAAAAAAACATAAAAAGCACAGTTAAATAGAACGAAACCACACATTTGCACAAAAGAAAGTATCTGTTTCTCAAACAGTTTTATTAACTTTGTCTCGATAACTTGGAGATCTACCTCTGGTTTAAACCAAATACAACTATGGAGAATACGCTTTTGCTAATTAAGCCTAGCGCAGTTCAACGTGGTCTTATCGGTGAAATCATTCACAGAATCGAGAAAAAGGGTCTAAAGATAGTAGGACTTAAGATGATTCAACTGAATGATGAGATTCTCGACGAGCACTACGCCCATCTGCGACAAAAAAACTTCTTCGAAAAAGTTAAGAGCAGCATGATGGCTACTCCTGTTATCGCTATGTGTATAGAGGGGATGGACTCTGTCGCTGTTGTTCGTTCAATGACTGGTGCAACCAACGGTCGTATTGCTGCCCCTGGCACTCTACGTGGAGACCTTTGTGTTAGCATATCCGAAAACATTGTTCACACCTCTGAATCTATAGAGGCAGCAAGGATAGAACTAACTCGATTCTTCTCGCAAGAGGAGATATTCTCTTATCCATCTTCTACTCACGCTTTCACATACAGCTCAGACGAATTTTAATTACTCACCCTTACTTATAAAAAGCTAATGGTATTTAATTCAATCAAAGAAACAATCACAGGCTCTCTACTTGTGCTATCTCTTCTTGCGCTAACTGCGCAAGCCCAAACCCAAAGAACATCTAATGTTGCCCCAAAGGAGATGAGTCAGCTCATTGCTGACCAGATCAAAATCAACAAAGAGAAGTTGAGAGTCGACTCTCTTGCAATGCTTAACGAATACGAAGAGGAAGAGGAGGATATCTTCTTTGCTAACGAACTATACGAAGAGACATGGAGCTCTACTTTCGTTAACCCTTACGGGAAAAACATTTCACTTCCTGACTCTATTAGACTAAACTGTACTGAGTGGGCAATCCCTCACTTTGGACATATAACTTCTAAATTTGGACCTAGACGTCGCCGTTATCACTACGGTATAGACCTAAAAGTACAGACTGGCGACCCTATCTATGCTGCATTTGATGGTAAGGTTAGAATCGTTGCCTCTGCAAAGGGGGGATATGGCAAATATATTGTTCTTAGACATGACAATGGACTTGAGACAGTATATGCCCATTTATCAGAACACGCAGTAGTTCGCGAACAGACTGTAATGGCAGGTGATCTTATTGGGTATGGCGGAAATACCGGTCGCTCAACTGGGTCACACCTTCACTTCGAAACAAGAATCCTTGGTGTTCCTGTCGATCCTCTAGAGATATTCGACTTCCAAAACAAGGTAGCCCACCGTGATATTTTCACTTTCTACACAAGAAGAGGAAGACAATCGTCAACTCCTTATGGTATATCATTTGCTCAAACCAAACAGAGTGTTAGAAACAGCAATGTGAAGAGCACTACTTCAACACATAGCAGTGGGCTTGCAACTCACAAAGTTAAACAAGGTGATACACTAGGTGCTATTGCTCGAAGACATGGAACAACGGTTAACAACCTTTGCAAACTAAACAATATCAAGCCAACATCTACTCTTAGACTTGGTCAAACACTTAGAATATCATAAATTAGTCAATCTTCAGATTGGCTGAATAGAACCTAAATAGAGATGGTCCCCATATCAATGATAGTTATATATCACTGATATGGGGACCATTTTTTATGTTAATTCTAACAACTACACATCTCAACTAAAGCCTACACAAAGGCCTACTTAACTAACTGTGTATGAGGAGTCTCAGAATACGTACGTATTTGAGTTGAAATACGTACGTATTTTAGAGTAAGTACGTACGTATTTTGTTACAAATACGTACGTGTTTTGGGAGATGCATAGTAAGTAGCAAATAGAGTATAAGTGCAATTTTACAAATTACTTACCTATCTCTGGATCTACTCTCAATTTATTCGAATATTTAGCTAGTCCACCCTCACCTGTCTCTTTGTAGAGAGAAGGAAGGTCGTAACCTGTCTGCTTCATAACCTCCACAACACGGTCAAAGCTAACGCGGTGTTTCCCGTCAGAGAGTGTAGCATATGCATTTGAGTCAAGCGCTCTGGCAGCAGCTAAAGCATTACGCTCAATACATGGAATCTGAACCAGACCGCATACAGGGTCACATGTTAGACCCAAGTGGTGCTCAAGCCCCATCTCGGCTGCATACTCAATCTGAGCTGGGGTACCACCGAAAAGTTGAGTTGCAGCAGCAGCGGCCATTGCACAAGCAACACCAACTTCGCCCTGACACCCTACTTCAGCACCCGAAACAGAGGCATTATTCTTGGCTACAAGCCCAAACAGACCAGCTGTTGCAAGAGCACGTAGGATACGAATATCAAGAAACTCACGTGAGGTCTTTAGATAATATAGTACCGAAGGTAGAACACCCGATGAACCACATGTAGGAGCTGTAACAATTCTAGATGTACCCGC
Source organism: Bacteroidales bacterium (assembly GCA_051648105.1). Classification (GTDB taxonomy): domain Bacteria; phylum Bacteroidota; class Bacteroidia; order Bacteroidales; family UBA7332; genus UBA7332. The sequence continues at coordinate 34,543 of JBOFEN010000099.1, read as the reverse complement.
AGCATTCTCCTCAGAGGCAGCAAGAGCATAGGCAAAAACTAATCCTCTACCACGCATAGCATCGCTATATCCTTTTGCACGAATCATATAGTCGCCCGCTTTACGACGTACACCAAGCCCTCCTGGTAATACGCCTTCTGCCTCTAGTCCTCTAAGGATGGAGTTCTTCATTGTCTCCCATACCTCAGAAAGATAGTCCCAAATCTCAGGGCCTTCGCACTCCTCTACATATTCCCAATAGCTACGCCCCGAACGTTCGCACCACTCAAGAATGTCTTGAATCTTATCCATCTTATAGACAGAGTCATCGATCTTAAGGATTGTATCATCTGCACTAGCTAATGAACCACCACCAATACTAAAGATAGTCCATGAGTCACTCATCTGATCATCCTTGTCAAAGGCTTCAAATTTCATTCCATTAGGGTGAAACTCAAGAAAGGTCTTAGGCTCCCAATGAATAATTGTTGGTGCATGCTTAGTTAGTGTCTCAAGAATAGCGACATCCGTTAAGTGACCTTTGCCTGTAGCAGCAAGTGCTCCGTAAAGAGTTACTTCGAAACGTGTTGCTTCTGTGTTTCTTGACTGAAAAAGCTCAGATGCTATTTTAGGTCCCATAGTGTGGGAGCTTGATGGGCCGTGGCCCATTCTGTAGATTGTTCTTATTGATTCCATAGACTATTTAAGAAGCAGCCCTCGCAGGATGATCTCTTTTACCTTGATTTGATTAGTATAAGTAAGTTGAATATTGTATGATTCTATAACGATAGTAGATCTCTCACCTTGAATAATTAGGAGTGAGTCTGGATAGTTAATACTCTTAATATCTTTAATTCTTTCAGAGCCGAATGCCTCAATGCGCCTCTCGAGAATAGTAGCCAAAGGTATGGTCTCTCGAGTTGATGCATTGATAAAGGTAAAGCTATCTCTGTTTTGTGATAACTCGCCATATTGAGGAAATAGTCCATTATTAATAGGTATCCACTTCGTGTAACCTTCAAGGTTTAGTGTTCGATTATCATCAAAGTAGATATATCTATTTGAGGCTATTTCGCTTGGATCTATGCTTTCGTCTACGTTAAATCTCCTTGTTAGTTCATACATATTTATGTAGGGAGCAAAGAGTGTGATGATCAAAAGCAGCGTGCTGATGGACAAAGTTACACCGATTTTATTGATGTCTCTCTTGAATGTGATGAAAATGTAGATAAAAAGAGTGATGGATAGTACTATTAGGATGTATCTATCTGTTGTGACTCCTTGTTTGATTAGTTGATTGGCTGTATCTATGGTTAATAGTAGGAGTGGTGGTGCTACAATAATGTGGATATACTTAAGGAATTTGCTGTATATCTTATTTGTTTGATTGGGGAGGATCATCGATAGGTATATGGCTCCGAAGATGAATCCAAGTGTGATTGGTGCTAAGATATTGGCAGGTATATCTTGTGTGAATAGTACTCTAACGAGGAATAGGTAGAGGGTGATTGAGTATAGTAATATTAGTGGTAATGCAATCCACTTAGATATAAACAGTATGGCTTGGGTGAATGGTGAATCTTTGTGGTGTGTGAGTTGATAGATTACTGCATGTGGCAGGATTATACCAACTGCTATGAACTGTGGGATTTTTTCCTTAAAAAGAGGTGATAGCTTTAGTTGGAAGAGTGCAGAGATAGAGTAGGTGAAACCTATCATTAGTAGAACAGCTATAAGAGCTATGAATAGTCCTATGGGAATAGCATTGATGAGTGTTGTAACTCTTTGGGATAAGGAGTCTTGGGACTCTCTATGAAAGCAGAGTATGTTTAACGAGGCTAAAATGATTAAGATGATTGAGTAGGACTGTGTGTGTGTGTCGAAGTATGGCTGTAGGTTAAACAGCAAAATAAAGATAATAACAAGTGGTGCTAGGGTGTAGTATAGCACTGGTTTACGAAGGTATATGGAGATATTTTTTGCCAACCATGTGGATAGAAATATGGTTGCTATACACTCTCCCCATGTCCGAGAGCCAATCTCGAAAGCCCATAGAAAAGCGACAATAAAAACTGAGAGTATCTCAAAAGGATAGCTCTTTAAGTTATCTAACGCTACTCCTCCAACTTGTTTTAGGAGTCTATCAATATTGGCTCTCATAACAGTAAATGTATTATGCAATAATAATTGAGAAACCTTCTTGCTGAAGTGGATCAGCAATCTTTTGAAGCTCCTCTTTGGTTATCTTCACAAGACTCTTTTCTGGGGTTGGTCTGTCGATAGAGTATATCATTATACTCTCTGGTTTTAGTTTGCGCACGACTTTGTACCACTCCTCTACCTCTTCTGATGTGGTGTTGTCTAGTACCTCACCATTGACTACACCTCTGAGGAACATTGTTTGAAGAATAAACTTTCCTTCGAACTTCATTAGATTCTCTACGGCTGATGCGACGGAGTATGAGGGTGAGTTTGGCCTATCCATTATGTTGACGCTATGATCTATTGCTCCGTCGAGCTTTAGTATATTGTTGTCAACCTTTAGTAGTGCATTGAATACCTCTGGACGAGATACGAGTGTAGCGTTAGAAAGCACGGAGATCTTAGCTTGAGGAAAGTATCTATTGCGAAGCTCTATGGTTTGGTCAATTATCGTTGGGAAGTCTGGGTGCATAGTTGGTTCGCCATTGCCTGCAAATGTGATTACATCTGGAGATATACCCTCTGCTTTGAGTGATATAAGCTTCTCTTCGAGGAGTTTTTGAACCTCTTGTGATGTTGGAAGTCCACTCCCCTTTCCTTGCTCTTTGTTATATCCGCACTCGCAATATATGCAGTCAAATGAGCATAGTTTACCATCTACTGGGAGTAGGTTAATGCCTAGAGAAATCCCTAGGCGACGGCTCTTAATGGGGCCGAATATTGTTTCGTTGAATAGCATATGATTATTCAATTATGAGTTTGAATAGCTTTGATTTCGTTCTCGACTTTAACCACTCTTCTATCCTTAATCGCGTTGTCTCGTCTGGCTTATTGTTCATCTGTAGACAGGCGATGGTTATGGTATCGCTTGTGCTGGATTGAACTCCATATTGTATACCAGTTGATAGGGTTAGTGCTTGTACGGATGGGAAGAGTACTTTTATCTCAGGAGCTATTTCACTGCTTTTGCTGAGTATGTTTGTATACTCAGAGAGTCTACCCTCGAGGTAGTCTACTTGGTGCTCCTTGTCGCGTAGTCTGTTCTCAATATTCTTATAGAGGTCCTCAAGTACTAATGCTCTTAGTGATTTGATGTCGCTAACCTCAGAACCATTTTGTGATATGATTAGTTCAGCATCACCTATCTTATATTGGTTCATCTTTGCTCGAGAGAGCTCAAGTGATTCTGCTGAAACAGTCTGTCCGATAAGGGCTACATGTATCTTCTTCTCCTTGCCTGCATCTATCGTTTGATTTACTACTTGTGTGCCTGGAAAGTTTAGTTCATGACGAATGAAGTTTACGGCATTGCCTTCGAAGTAGTTTTGGCGAATCATATTGTAGGATATCCAAAGGCTGGGTATGATGGTTAATACAACAACGAAGGATATGGTTCTACTTACTCTTTTGGCTCTCTCTGGATCCATAAATGCAATCTTTGGGAAGTGCATAATGCGTACTCCAACATAGGTTGCAAGACTTATGAACACTGAGTTAATAAAGTAGAGATAGAATGCACCAAAGAAGAATGCCATATTACCTGTAGCCAAACCATAGCCAGCTGTACATAGTGGTGGCATGAGGGCAGTGGCTATTGCTACTCCTGGAATTACATTACCTTTCTCACGAGCTGATCCTGCTACTATACCAGCCATACCGCCAAAGAAAGCTATGAGTACGTCATAGATTGTAGGCTGTGTACGTGCTAGAAGTTCTGAACGTGCATCACTCATCGGTGAGATAAGAAAGTATGTAGCAGCAGTTAAAACACCAAAGATGGTAGCAACGGCAAGGTTCTTGAATGATTTGTTAAGTAGTTCAACATCGTTAATACCTAGGCCTAGACCTATACCCATAATGGGCCCCATAAGTGGAGATATAAGCATGGCACCAATAATAACAGCTGTTGAGTTAGTGTTTAGTCCTAGTGATGCAATGAATATCGCTAGAATTAATACCCATAGGTTTATGCCCTTGAACTCGACTCCTCTTCTTATTGATTCGATGGTAGCGACATCATCGCTTTTCTCATTGCGAACATCAAATCTCTCTTTGAGGAAGAGTCGAAAGTCTAAAAATATATCTTCGAAATGCTTCATCGTTTTATTGGTTTTAATCTCTTTTGATTACTCTGTTAATGTAAGGGATCTTGGTAAGATCTATCTCTTTGTGTATAAATATAGCTGCAAATATGATGAGCGAGATAAGAGCAACGAGCATATTTACATAAGTATTGTCATGTTCAAATGCTCTTCTTAGTGTGAATAGAATAAGGGTTAACGCGGTGTAGTACTTCGCTGACTTGAGGTCATATGCTATGGGGTATACTCTTTGGCCTACGATGTATGATGCAATCATCATCAATCCATAGCTGATAAGCGATGCGTATGCGCAGGCTATGTAGCCGTATTGTGGAACAAATAATAGGTTAAGAGCCACAGTGATTATGCATCCAGCAATAGAGAAATATGCACCCCACTCTGTTTTGTCTGATAGCTTATACCAAAATGATAGGTTGAAGAATATCCCGAAGAACATCTCAGCGACCATAACAATGGGAACAACTGCTAATCCTTCCCAATAGTTTTCGGAGACGATCAACTTGAATAGGTCCATGAATCCTGTTATGCCAAGGAAGATAAAGAGAGTTGAGATTAAGAAATACTTCATCGCTTGTGAGTATGACTCGCCTTTATCATTATCTTTTGCCTTGTTGTTGCCAAATACAAAGGGTTCGTATGCAAAGCGGAAGGCTTGGGTGAAGATGATCATCACCATTGCTATCTTGAAGTTGGCCCCATAGATCCCTAGCTGATATAGTGCTTCCTCTTTATTTGGTATTAGGAATGGGAATAGCATTTTGTCAACTGTTTGGTTGATTATCCCTGCAATACCAAGTATTAAAAGTGGAGAGCTGTACTTAAGCATCTGCTTGAGTAGCTTAGTGTCTGGTTTGCCTACTGCTTTTATGAGCTCTGGGGTGAGGAATGCCATCATTACAGCTGTACCAATAAGGTTTGCAACGAAGGCGTAGCCTACTGTATAGTCGGGGTTGTAGAACCAGCTAACAGTGCTTGGCGCATTTATCATCAGCCAAGGACATAGTATAAAGAATAGCAGGTTGAGGGCTATGTTTAGAGCTATGAATATGAGTTTGATGGTGGCAAATCTCACAGGTCGCTTTTGATATCTCAGGTATGCAAATGGTATAGCTGTTATGGCATCCATTGCGACAATAACAGATAGCATTAGGATGAAGTCTTTCTGTTGGGCGTATCCTAATAGCTCTGATATGGGGTTAATGAAAATGGTAACAGCTGCAACTAGCAGTAGAGAGAGTGATGTTACAAAAGCGAAGCTGGTTGTATACACTTTACGACTATCTGCCTCTGGCTTGTTTATGAATCGGAAGAAGGTTGTCTCCATTCCGAATGTAAGAATGATTAGTATGAATGCAGTCCATCCGTATAGGTTGGTTACTATTCCGTAATCTCCAATGTTTGCTAATACGCGTGTGTACATTGGCACAAGGCACCAGTTAAGAAATCTTCCGATTATACTGCTTGCACCATATATTGCTGTATCCTTTACTAAGCTCTTTAGTCCTGCCATCTTATAGTGGTTAGAATAGTGTTGGTTCGTCTGTTGCCGAAGTTCTACCAAGGTGTTGGTATGCTAGGTGTGTAACCTCACGCCCTCTTGGTGTTCTTTTGATGAATCCCTCTTTAATAAGGAAGGGTTCATACACCTCTTCGAGAGTACCTGGGTCTTCGCCTAAAGCTGTTGCAATAGTTGTAAGTCCAACTGGTCCTCCACGAAACTTATCAATTAGTATCTGTAGAATCTTATTGTCGACTTCATCAAGACCGTATTTATCAATATTGAGTGCTTCGAGTGCATAGCGCGCAATAGCGGTATCTATGGTTCCATCTCCTTTTACTTGTGCGAAATCTCTAACACGTCTAAGTAGAGCATTTGCTATACGCGGCGTACCTCTGCTTCGTGAAGCAATCTCTCCAGCTGCCTCATGTGTGCATGCCACTCTAAGTATCTTGGCTGACCTCTTGATAATCTCTATAATAACTTTGCTGTCATAATACTCTAAATGGGAGTTTATGCCAAAACGTGCTCTAAGTGGAGCTGTCAAAAGCCCACTTCTAGTGGTGGCACCAACAAGAGTGAATGGATTAAGATCAATCTGAATGGACCTAGCACTTGGCCCTTTGTCTATCATTATATCTATACGGTAATCCTCCATTGCAGAGTATAGGTACTCTTCAACGATTGGACTAAGTCGGTGTATCTCGTCTATGAAAAGCACATCATTCTCCTCAAGACTGGTCAGAAGTCCTGCAAGGTCTCCAGGCTTATCAAGAACTGGACCAGATGTTACCTTAAATCCGACACCTAATTCGTTTGCGACGATATTTGAAAGTGTGGTTTTACCAAGTCCAGGAGGGCCATGAAGTAGAAGGTGATCGAGTGCTTCACCTCTCATCTTGGCAGCTTGGACGAATATTCTTAAGTTTTCTACTATCTTATCTTGACCACTGAAATCATCAAATAGTAACGGTCGAAGTGCTTTGTCTATCTCGCGCTCGCGATCATTTGGTCGGTAGTCATGTATCTCGAAATTATCTTGCATAGCTTGTTGTTCAATTATCCTATGACAAAGGTAACTATTAGTGGATTTGTAGCAACAGTTTAATCTCTAATATCGATTAACAAATCCACTAAATGGCTCTTTTCCTATACTCTAAATTGTTTATAATAGTAAATATAGGAGACCTATTCTGAGCGATCGTTCATTTATCAACCTCATATTCTGATTATTAAAAAGAGAACCAATTAATCTTTTTAATAAATAGTTTTGCAAATAGTAACATACTAATAACTACTTTTGCTGCGTCAAAAACAAAAGCAAGAATGAATATGAAGAAATTATTTTCAATAGTTGCGTCTCTTATGGTTGTGGCATCAGTCACTGCAGAAGGATACCAAGTGAATTTGCAAAGTGCACGCCAAGCTGGTATGGGACATGTTGGAACGGGTATGAAATTGGGAGCAGAGAGTATGCATTTTAACCCAGCGGGGTTAACCTCTATAGAGGGATTAGGTGATGTATCTTTTAACGGTAGTGCTGTTATATCATCAGTAGAATATACAAATAGTGATCATCTACATAAATCTAGTAGAGGCCTAAGTACTCCTATGGGCGGATATGCTGGATTCAAGATTAATGAGCGTTGGGCTGCTGGTATTGCAGTAACCACTCCTTATGGAAGCTCATTGGATTGGGGTAAAAACTGGGTGGGTGCTCACCATGTACAGGATATCTCTCTAAAAGCTTTCTCATTCCAACCAACTGTTGCTTTTAAGATTTTACCGAATCTTAGTGTTGGTGGTGGATTGAATGTTTATACTGGTAGTTTCGAGCTAAACAAGTCACTACTTCCTGTGGGATACAAACCCGGTATGCCAGCTTTAGATCCTGCTTTTCCTTCAGATGAACCAGCAGCTTCAGTAAATATTACAGGAAAAAGTAACATTGCAGTTGGCTTCAATTTAGGGTTCTTATGGGATGTGCGTGAGAATGTAACGTTAGGTATATCTTACCGCTCGAAGGCAACACTTAAAGTGAAAGATGGAAGTTCTGCAGTTAACTACTACTCAGATAATATTGCTGGTCTTCTTCCTATTGTTCAGCCATCACTATCAATAATAGATGGTGGAGATGTAGAAACTGAACTTCCTGCTCCTTCTAACCTAACACTTGGTGCTTCTTATAAGATCAATGAAAGATGGTTGGTCGCTGCAGATCTACAGTATGTAGGTTGGAATGCATATGACTCACTAAACTTCAAATTCGAGCAGGAAGGTAAAGTAGCAGAGGTAAAGGCAGAAAAGGGATACTCAAACACTATTGCAGCTCGCTTTGGTGCTGAGTTTAATGTAATAGAGCTTTTGACTCTGCGCGCAGGTTATTACTTTGACCAAACACCTGTTAATGCTCTTCACTATAGTCCTGAAACTCCAGGTGCAAACAAGCATGCGTTTACATTTGGTGGAACTTTAAACTTGTTCAAAGGTTTTGCTATTCATGGTGCTGCAGCTTATGTATTTGGTAAAACAAAGGATGCTAAACTTCCAGACTCAATGGTTAGTGGTGGCTCATTTAATGGGACATATAGCCCAAAGGCTTTGAACTTATCTGTCGGTGTACAATATCAATTCTAGAAATAATAAGAAGGGTAGCTTCATACTGAAGCTACCCTTCTTATTATTAATTTCAATCCTATTATATAACAAAGAGGGTGGTGATCCATAATGGATCACCACCCTCTTTGTTATATAATAATCGACAGTCGTTGATTATTCTGCATCAATTAGATTTCGGCGAGAAGAGAATGATTTTTCAAACTCCTCTTTAGGACCAACCATCAATTTATCAAACTCTCTTTGACCAGTACCAGCAGGAATCAAGTGACCGCAAATAACGTTCTCTTTCAATCCTTCTAGTTTATCAACTTTACCATTGATTGCTGCATCATTAAGGACTTTAGTAGTCTCCTGGAACGACGCTGCAGAAATGAATGAAGTTGTCTGTAGAGCTGCTCTAGTGATACCTTGAAGGTTCTGTGAAGAAGTTGCAGGAACTGCATCTCTTACTTCAACTAGACGAAGGTCACGACGCTTAAGCATTGAGTTTTCATCACGAAGTTTACGAGGTGTAACAATCATACCAGGAAGCATAGTTTGTGAATCACCTGACTCTACGATAACTTTTTTACCCCAGATACGATCATTCTCTTCCATGAAGTCATGCTTATCAATAATTTGAGCCTCAAGGAAACGAGTATCTCCTGGATCAACTATTGTAACCTTACGCATCATCTGACGAACAATTGTTTCAAAGTGCTTGTCATTGATCTTAACACCTTGAAGACGATATACGTCTTGTACTTCGTTTACTATATACTCTTGAACAGCCGTAGGACCTTTAATATTCAAGATATCAGCAGGAGTAGTCGCTCCATCCGAAAGAGGTGTACCAGCACGTACGTAATCATTTTCTTGAACAAGAATCTGTTTAGAAAGTGATACAAGGTACTTCTTAGTTTCACCAGTTTTAGAAGTAACAGCAATCTCACGGTTTCCTCTTTTAACTTTACCAAACTTAACCTCTCCATCAATTTCTGCAACAACTGCAGGGTTAGATGGATTACGAGCTTCAAATAGTTCAGTTACACGAGGAAGACCTCCGGTGATATCTCCTGTTTTTCCAACAGCACGAGGAATCTTAACGAACTCAGCACCTGCTTTGATCTTATCTCCCTCTTCAACCATCAAGTGGGCACCTACTGGTAAGTTGTAAGTCTTGATGATATTGCCATTTTCATCACAAATGTTAGCAGCAGGAACGCGCGTTTTCTCACGAGACTCAATAATAATCTTTTCTCTAAGACCAGTTGTCTCATCAGATTCAACCTTATAAGTAACGTTCTCAATAACGCTATCTAGCTGTATAGTACCAGTTACTTCTGATACAATAATTGCGTTAAATGGATCCCATTCACATATAACATCTCCTTTGGAAACATTATCTCCTGGGTTGAAGTATATTTTAGAACCGTAAGGTATGTTAGCTGATGTAAGTACAATCTTAGTATTACTATCGACAATACGAAGCTCTGCTAGACGACTAACAACAATCTGTATCTTCTTACCAGACTCATCTTCTGTTTCAACAGTACGAAGCTCATCTATCTCAAGGAAACCATCATAACGAGATGTTACATTTGAAATAGCAGCAATGTTAGAAGCAACCCCTCCGACGTGGAAAGTACGAAGAGTAAGCTGAGTACCTGGCTCACCAATTGATTGTGCAGCAATAACACCAACAGCCTCACCTTTCTGAACCATACGTCCAGTTGAAAGGTTACGACCGTAACATTTAGCACAAACACCTTTTTTAGATTCACAAGTAAGTACAGAACGTATCTCAACTCTTTCGATAGGTGAATCTTGGATAGCTTTAGCCATATCTTCAGTAATCTCTTCTCCAGAAAGTACTATGATATCTCCTGTTATCGGGTGCTGAATATCGTGTACAGAAACACGTCCTAATATACGCTCATAAAGCGATGCAACGGTTTCTTCATTATTTTTGATCTCAGTACAAATTAGTCCACGTAGAGTACCACAGTCCTCTTCGTGAATAATAACATCTTGAGCAACGTCAACAAGACGACGAGTAAGATATCCTGCATCGGCAGTTTTAAGAGCGGTATCGGCAAGACCTTTACGAGCACCGTGGGTAGAGATAAAGTACTCTAGTACGGATAGACCCTCTTTAAAGTTAGCCAAAATCGGGTTCTCGATAATCTGACCACCTTCTGCTCCTGCTTTTTGAGGTTTAGCCATCAGACCACGCATACCACCCAACTGACGAATCTGCTCACGAGAACCACGGGCACCAGAGTCAAGCATCATATAAACAGAGTTAAATCCTTGGTTATCGGATGACATCTGCTTCATAAGAATATTTGACAACTTTGAGTTAATGTGTGTCCAAGTATCAATGATCTGGTTATAACGCTCGTTGTTAGTAATGAATCCCATGTTGTAGTCGTTCATTATCTGCTCGACTTCTTGGTAACCTTCTTGAACTAACTCATCTTTTTCTACAGGAATAATAACATCCTCAAGGTTGAAAGAAAGACAACCTCTAAATGCCATCTTGTATCCAAGATCCTTAATATCATCAAGGAAGTGAGCTGTACGAGTAACACCTACTACTTTGATTATATCACCAATAATATCACGCAGTGACTTCTTAGATAGAATCTCATTAAGATAACCATACTCTTTTGGAACGAATTCATTTACCATAATACGTCCGACAGAGGTCTCACGCATCACAATAACAGAGTTACCGTTCTCATCTATATCTTCAACCATCACTTTAACAGGTGCATGTAGAGTAACACGACCTTCGTTATAAGCAATGATAGCCTCCTCTGGACCATAGAATCTCAAACCTTCACCTTTAGCACCAGGTCTAAGTTTTGAAATATAATAAAGTCCCAAAACCATATCCTGAGAAGGTACTGTAATTGGAGCACCATTAGCAGGGTTAAGAATATTGTGAGATGCAAGCATCAACATTTGAGCTTCAAGAATAGCCTCATTACCAAGAGGTAAGTGAACTGCCATCTGGTCACCATCAAAATCGGCGTTGAAAGCTGTACATGCAAGAGGGTGAAGTTGAATTGCTTTACCTTCAATCATTTTTGGTTGGAAAGACTGAATACCTAAACGGTGAAGAGTAGGAGCACGGTTAAGAAGAACAGGGTGACCTTTCATCACATGCTCTAATATATCCCAAACCACAGGCTCTTTTCTATCAACAATCTTTTTAGCCGATTTAACAGTCTTAACTATACCCCTTTCAATAAGCTTACGAATAACGAAAGGTTTAAATAGCTCAGCTGCCATAAGCTTAGGAATACCACATTCGTGCATTTTAAGCTCTGGCCCAACAACAATAACCGAACGAGCTGAATAGTCAACACGTTTACCTAGCAAGTTCTGACGGAAACGACCTTGTTTACCTTTAAGTGAATCTGATAGAGACTTAAGTGGGCGATTAGCATCATTCTTTACAGAACTAGACTTTCTAGAGTTATCTAATAGAGAATCTACAGCTTCTTGAAGCATACGCTTCTCGTTACGAAGAATAACTTCAGGAGCTTTAATTTCTATTAGGCGCTTTAGACGATTGTTACGTATAATAACACGTCTGTATAAATCATTAAGATCCGAAGTGGCAAAACGACCTCCATCAAGTGGAACAAGTGGACGAAGTTCTGGAGGTATTACAGGTACTACTTTTAGTACCATCCACTCAGGCTTATTTCTATGTTTGGAGGTTCTAAATGACTCTACTACTTGAAGGCGTTTTAGAGCTTCTGCTTTTCTTTGCTGAGAACCATCTGTGTTAGCTCTGTGACGAAGTTCATATGAAAGACTATCCAAGTCTAATCGCTGAAGAAGGTCAATAAGAGCCTCAGCTCCCATCTTAGCAATAAATTTGTTAGGATCAGTATCTTCAAGTAGATCATTTTCTTGTGGAATAGTATCTAGAATATTTAAATACTCTTCCTCTGACAAAAGATCATATTTTGCTACTTCATCCTCCTTGATACCAGGCTGAATAACTACATATCGCTCATAGTAAACAATAGCATCCATTTTCTTAGTCGGCAAACCAAGAAGATATCCAATCTTATTAGGAAGTGAGCGGAAGTACCATATATGAGCTACAGGTACAACCAATTGGATGTGACCCATTCTTTCACGACGAACTTTCTTCTCTGTAACCTCAACTCCACAGCGGTCACAAACAATACCTTTGTATCGTATTCGCTTATACTTACCACAGTGACACTCATAGTCTCTTACAGGGCCAAAGATTCTTTCACAGAATAGACCATCACGTTCTGGTTTGTATGTACGATAGTTTATAGTCTCAGGTTTCAAAACTTCACCGCTAGAATTCTCAAGAATCTCTTCTGGAGAAGCTAAACCTATAGATATTTTGGTGAAGTTATTTCTTACCTTATTTTCTCTTCTAAAAGCCATATACTGATGTATAAAGAGTTGTATTTCCGAAATAAAATAGAATGCAATATTCATAATGGTAATACCACCAATATTACATTGATAGTATTACCATGAAATGAATTATGCGTATTACTCAAGATTTACGCTAAGTCCAAGTCCTTTAAGCTCATGAAGCAATACATTAAGTGACTCAGGTATACCAGCAGCTGGCATAGGTTCACCTTTAACGATAGCTTCGTATGCTTTAGAACGGCCATTTACGTCATCAGATTTGATCGTTAGGATCTCTTGAAGAATATGAGCAGCACCGAATGCTTCGATAGCCCAAACCTCCATCTCTCCAAAACGTTGTCCACCAAACTGAGCCTTACCTCCAAGAGGTTGTTGCGTAATTAGTGAGTATGGACCTATTGAACGGGCGTGCATTTTATCCTCAACCATGTGACCTAACTTAAGCATATAGGTAACACCAACAGTTGCTGGCTGGTCGAAACGCTCTCCAGTTCCTCCATCATGAAGGTAAGCCTTACCATAACGAGGAATACCTGCCTTATCTGTCCATTGATTTAGGTCATCTAAATCAGCTCCATCAAAAATAGGTGTTGCGAACTTTGTGCCAAGTTCTTTACCAGCCCATCCTAGAACAGCCTCAAAAATCTGACCAAGGTTCATCCTTGAAGGTACACCTAGTGGATTCAGAACGATATCAACAGGTGTTCCATCTTCAAGGAATGGCATATCCTCATCACGAACAACACGAGAAACAATACCTTTGTTACCGTGACGACCTGCCATTTTATCACCTACACCAATCTTACGCTTTTTAGCAATAAAGACTTTAGCCAATTGTATAATACCAGTTGGGAGTTCGTCACCAATAGTAAGATCAAATTTCTTACGTTTTAGTTCTGAATCCAACTCTTTATATTTTCTCAAGTAGTTCATGATTACTTGTTTGATCAGCTTATTAGTATGATCATCTTGAGTCCATTCACTAACTTGTACACCGTTAAAATCTAAATCTCTAATATTCTTATCAGTAAACTTAGACCCCTTAGTGATCAATTCTACTCCTAGGTAATCTTTTACACTATGAGCAGGTTTACTTTCAGTAAGAACTAATAGTTTTTCAACTAGTACGCTCTTAAGTTTATTCATCTTCATCTCAAACTCTTCATCAAGCTTAGGTAGAATTGCTTTATCAGCATTTCTTCCTTTCTTAACTTTCTGAGCACGAGAGAATAGATTTGTCCCAATAACAACACCATTCAATGAAGGGGTAGCTTTTAGGGAGGCATCTTTAACATCTCCGGCCTTGTCTCCGAAGATAGCACGAAGAAGCTTCTCTTCTGGAGATGGGTCTGATTCACCTTTTGGTGTAATCTTACCGATCATAATATCACCAGGAGTTATACGAGCTCCGATTCTAACAATACCTCTATCATCAAGGTCTTTCGTTGCTTCTTCACTAACATTCGGAATATCAGAGGTTAACTCTTCCATACCTCGTTTAGTTTCACGAACTTCAAGAGAGTACTCATCTACGTGAATTGATGTAAATACATCTTCGCGGACAATACGCTCACTTAGAACGATAGCATCTTCATAATTATAGCCTTTCCATGGCATATATGCCACTTTAAGGTTTTTACCCAATGCCAACTCACCTTGTTCAGTAGAGTATCCTTGAGTCAAAATTTGCCCTGGAACAACTCGCTGACCCGGCTTGCATATTGGGTGAAGGTCTATAGTTGTATTTTGGTTGGTCTTACGGAACTTAGGTAGTTTATATTCTTTGATAGAGTTCTCAAAGCTAACAAACTCCTCTTCCTCAGATCTATCATAATTAATTCTGATAACACTAGCATCTACATACTCTATTACACCATCTCCTTCAGCTGTAATTTGAGTACGAGAATCTCGTATTAACTGCCCCTCAATACCTGTACCAACAATAGGAGCCTGAGCTCTCAAAAGAGGTACTGCTTGACGCATCATGTTTGAACCCATCAATGCACGGTTAGCATCGTCATGCTCCAAGAAAGGAATAAGAGATGCAGCTATCGAAGCAATCTGTGTTGGTGAAACATCCATTAAGTGAACCTCATTAGGTGTCACCAATGGGAAGTCTCCTTCCATACGAGCTTTAACACGCGTCTTAATGAAACTTCCATTATCATCAAGAGGAGCATTTCCTTGAGCAATAATTTTACCCTCTTCCTCTTCTGCTGTAAGATAAGTTATCTCATCATGATTAAGAGTAACCTTTCCATCAGAAACAACACGATAAGGAGTCTCAATAAACCCAAGCTCATTAATCTTTGCATAAACACACAAAGAAGAGATTAGACCAATGTTTGGTCCCTCTGGAGTCTCGATAGGACATAAACGACCGTAGTGAGTATAGTGAACATCTCGAACCTCGAACCCTGCACGATCTCTAGAAAGACCACCAGGTCCAAGAGCAGACATACGACGTTTATGCGTCATCTCTGCTAGAGGGTTCGTTTGATCCATAAATTGAGACAAAGCATTAGTCCCGAAGAATGAATTAATAACAGAAGATATAGTCTTTGCATTAATCAAATCAATCGGCGTAAACACCTCATTGTCTCGTACATTCATTCGGTCTCTAATAGTTCTAGCCATACGAGCTAGACCTACTCCAAATTGGTTGTAAAGCTGCTCTCCAACAGTACGAACCCTACGGTTACTTAAGTGGTCAATATCATCTACTATTGCTTTAGAGTTAATCAGCTCAATAAGATACTTGATAATAGCAATAATATCCTCTTTAGTCAACACCTTAACATCAGGTGCTGTATCTAGAAGAAGTTTCTTATTAATTCTGAAACGACCTACCTCACCTAAATCGTATCTCTTCTCAGAGAAGAAGAGTGATTGAATAACCTCACGTGCACTTGCATCATCTGCAGGCTCTGCACTACGAAGTTGTCTATATATATATATAACAGCTTCTTTTTCAGAGTTACTTGGGTCTTTCTGTAATGTATTATATATAATTGCATAATCAGAAAGACTTACGTCATCTTTATGTAAAAGTATTGATGTTGCTCCTGAGCTTAGAATTGCATCAATATGTTCCTCTTCAAGAACTGTTTCACGATCTACAACGATTTCGTTACGCTCTATAGAAACAACCTCTCCTGTATCTTCGTCTACGAAATCTTCAATCCATGTTTTCAAAACACGAGCAGCAAGTTTTCTACCAACAACATTAGTTAAAGCACTATGTGTAGCATTTACTTCTTCTGCTAGACCAAAGATTTCAAGAATATCTCTATCACTTTCAAAACCAATTGCTCTTAATAGAGTCGTTACAGGTAACTTTTTCTTACGATCAATATATGCATACATAACATTGTTGATGTCAGTAGCAAATTCAATCCACGAACCTCTGAAAGGAATTACACGTGCAGAATAAAGTTTTGTTCCATTTGCATGTACACTTTGTCCAAAGAAAACCCCTGGAGAGCGGTGCAACTGAGAAACGACAACACGTTCTGCACCATTTATCACAAATGTCCCTTTTGAGGTCATATATGGGATTGGACCTAAATAAACGTCTTGGATTACTGTATCGAAATCTTCATGTTCTGGGTCGGTACAATATAGTTTTAGCTTCGCTTTTAACGGAACACTATATGTAAGACCTCGCTCAAGACACTCGTCAATGCAATATTTTGGAGGGTCGATATAGTAATCTAAGAACTCTAGAACGAAGTTATTTCTAGTATCTGCAATTGGGAAATTTTCTGCAAACACCTTGTACAACCCCTCATTCTTACGTGTTTCAGCTGGTGTATCTAGTTGGAGAAAGTCTTGGAAAGACTTTAATTGCACTTCAAGAAAATCCGGATAGGAAAGTGGATTCTTGATAGAAGCAAAGTTTACCCTTTGATTAGCGTTATTCAAAGACATTGTAAGAGTGGATTAGTTGAACCTAAAAAAATAAAGCGCAAAAAGGTTAAGAACCCTCCAGAGAGGATTCCTAACCATTATTCCTAAATAGAAGGATATATTACTTAAGTTCAACTTCAGCACCTAGCTCTTCAAGTTGCTTTTTAAGAGCTTCAGCTTCGTCTTTAGTTACACCTTCTTTCAATGCTGCAGGAGCAGCATCTACGATATCTTTAGCTTCTTTCAAGCCAAGACCAGCAAGTTCTTTAACTGCTTTTACGATTGCTAATTTGCTAGCACCCGCAGATTTCAAGATTACATCAAATGATGTTTTCTCTTCAACAGCGTCAGCAGCTGGACCAGCCATAACAACTGCAGCAGCAGCTGGCTCGATTCCGTACTCGTTTTTAAGGATATCAGCTAGTTCGTTAACTTCTTTTACTGTCAAGTTTACTAGTTGTTCAGCAAAGTTTTTCAAATCTGCCATCTTTTTATAGTTTTAATTTGTTTGTTCTAGATAAAAATAATTCTCTTTGAGATAATCTATGCAGCAATAAATATTATTCTGCAGCTGATTCCATCTCTTTTTCTGCCTTTTGTACAAGTGCAGAAATGATATTGCGCATTGGAGATTGTAGTAAAGAAACAACATCACCAATAAGCTCATTTTTGCTCTTGATAGAGGCAAGTACGTCTAATTGACCTGCGCCATAGAAACCTTCTTCAACATAAGCACCTTTAAGAACAGGAAGCTCAGTCTTTTCAGATTTACGGAAATCTTTGATCAATTTAGCCGGTGCATTTCCAGTATTTGAAAACATCAAAGCTGAAGTGCCTTTCAATGCGCCAAAAAGTGGAGAGTAATCAACACTCATAGACTCAAGGGCTTTCTTCAACATGCTATTTTTAACTACTAGCATCTTAACCTCACCTTTAAAACAAGCTCTTCTTAGGTTGCTTGTTTGATCTGCATTAAGTGATGTAGTATCAGTAATGTAGAAGTGAGCATATTCATTTATGGTTGCTGCAATCTGTGCAACCGCAGCGCCTTTATCTTCCTTTCTCATAATTCCTTTTTATTAGTTTTCCTCAACTGATTTTGGATCAATCTTGATACCTGGACTCATGGTACTTGAAAGAAAAATGCTCTTAATATATGTACCTTTAGCTGCAGATGGTTTCAATTTCAACAATGTCTGAACAAACTCTCTTGCATTCTCGCGAATTTGATCAGGAGTGAAAGAAACTTTTCCTACTGAAGTGTGAACAATACCAGTCTTATCAACTTTAAAGTCAATTTTACCAGCTTTCACTTCAGCTACAGCTTTTCCTACTTCATTTGTAACTGTACCTGACTTAGGGTTAGGCATCAAACCACGAGGACCAAGAACACGACCTAGAGCACCAATTTTACCCATGATAGAAGGCTGAGTGATGATAACATCAATATCAGTCCATCCAGTTTTGATTTTATTGATATACTCATCAAGACCAACATAGTCAGCACCTGCAGCTTTAGCATCAGCTTCAGCATCTGGAGTACACAATACTAGAACTCTAACTTGTTTTCCTGTTCCGTGAGGAAGAGAAACCACACCACGAACCATTTGGTTTGCTTTACGAGGATCAACACCTAAGCGAACATCGATATCAACCGAAGCATCAAATTTTGTAGTAGTAATCTCTTTAACTAAAGCTGAAGCTTCTTTCAAAGAGTACACTTTCCCTGCTTCAATCTTGCTTTGAGCTAACTTTTGATTTTTTGTTAGTTTTGCCATTTCTAATTGAAGTTTAATTAATTATTAAAAGGGAATTCACCTGACACTGTAATACCCATACTTCTTGCAGTACCAGCAACCATAGTCATTGCTGACTTCAACTCGAAGCAGTTCAAATCAGGCATTTTATCTTCCGCAATAGCTTGAATCTGCTCCCAAGTAATAGAAGCGATTTTCTTACGGTTAGGCTCAGCAGAACCACTCTTTTGCTTAGTTACCTCAAGCAATTGAACTGGAACTGGAGGAGTCTTAACGATAAAATCAAATGATTTATCAGTATAATAGGTAATAACCACTGGAAGAACTTTACCAGCTTTATCCTGAGTTCTAGCATTAAACTGCTTACAGAACTCCATGATGTTAACCCCTTTAGAACCCAAGGCAGGTCCTACTGGGGGAGAAGGATTTGCTGCGCCTCCCTTGATTTGTAATTTAATCTGTCCAGCAATCTCTTTTGCCATTTTTTTCTTAAATTTACTGTTTGACATTCAGCCAACCACATAGTGATTAAGCCTCTTTTTCAACTTGTAAAAATCCAAGTTCGAGCGGTGTTTTACGCCCAAAAATCTTGACCATTACTTTTAGTTTCTTTTTCTCATCACTAACCTCTTCGATAACACCAGAGAAACCAGAGAATGGGCCATGATTTACCTTTACGATTTCACCAACTGCAAAGTTGATATCAATACCCCCCTCAGCCCCATTAATCGCATCTACAACACCGAGAATACGATTAACTTCTGACTGTCTTAAGGGAACAGGCTTATCATTTCCGCCCAAAAAACCAATAACATTAGGAATGTTTCGAAGTCGGTGGCTTACTTCACCTACAAGAGCAGCCTCAATCAAAACATAACCAGGATAGAGATTTTTCTCTGTAGTTATCTTTTTTCCATTACGTAAATGGTAGACTTTCTCAGTAGGTATTAATACCTGAGCGACATAGCTCTTCATATCTGTATTGCGAATTTCAGCATCAAGATACTCACGAACTTTGCCTTCCTTACCTGCAATGGCACGTAGCACGTACCACTCTTTTTTCAGTTCAGACATTTAATAAACCTCCAGATTAAAATACTTTAGAGTAGAAGAAACGCATGATATTCTCAAAGCCTGAATCCATTACAAAAATAACAAGCGCAATCAGGAGGGAAGCAAACATAACAACGACTGCACTGCTCGATAATTCAGACTTCTTAGGCCAAGACACCTTATAAACGAGTTCGTTATAAGACTCTTTAATATAGGTTGTAATCTTTTCCATATCTTAGCGATTTGCACGGGTTGAGAGACTCGAACTCCCGACACTCGGTTTTGGAGACCGATGCTCTACCAACTGAGCTAAACCCGTATTAAAATAAGCTTCCGTTTTACCGGAAGCTTATTGTTGGTAATATTATTATTAATTATATATTACTCTACAATTTCAGTAATCTGACCAGCACCTACTGTACGACCACCCTCACGGATAGCGAACTGAAGACCTAGGTCACAAGCTACTGGATAGATCAAGTTAACTGTGATAGTTAAGTTGTCTCCTGGCATTACCATCTCAGTTCCTTCAGGTAGAGAGATCTCACCAGTTACGTCCAATGTACGTAGGTAGAACTGAGGACGGTATTTGTTGTGGAATGGAGTGTGACGTCCACCTTCTTCTTTTTTCAAGATATAAACTTGAGCCTTGAATGTAGTGTGAGGCTTAACTTTACCAGGGTGGCAGATAACCATACCACGCTTGATTTCGTTTTTGTCGATACCACGAAGAAGTAGACCAACGTTATCACCAGCTTCACCTGTATCAAGAATCTTACGGAACATCTCAACACCAGTTACTACTGATTTTTTAGCTTCAGCTCCAAGACCAATGATCTGAACCTCTTCACCAGACTTGATGATACCAGCCTCGATACGACCTGTTGCAACTGTACCACGACCTGTGATCGAGAATACATCTTCAACTGGCATCAAGAAAGGCTTGTCGATAGCACGTGGAGGCAATTCGATCCATGTGTCAACAGCGTTCATCAATTCCATTACTTTATCTTCCCACTCAGCAACACCATTCAATGCACCAAGTGCTGAACCGCGGATAACTGGAGTGTTGTCGCCATCAAATTTGTAGAACGAAAGAAGATCTCTCATCTCCATTTCTACTAGCTCCAACATTTCCTCGTCATCAACCATGTCACATTTGTTCATGAAAACAACGATTCTAGGAACGTTTACCTGACGAGCCAAAAGGATGTGCTCGCGAGTTTGAGGCATAGGACCATCAGTTGCTGCTACTACGATAATAGCACCATCCATCTGAGCAGCACCAGTTACCATGTTTTTCACATAGTCGGCGTGACCTGGACAGTCTACGTGAGCGTAGTGACGAGCTTCAGTCTGATACTCAACGTGAGCTGTATTAATAGTAATACCTCTTTCTTTTTCTTCTGGAGCTGCATCAATCTGATCGAATGATTTCATCTCAGACAAACCTCTCTTAGCCAAAACTGTCGTAATAGCTGCAGTCAAAGTTGTTTTACCGTGGTCAACGTGACCGATGGTACCGATGTTAACGTGCGGTTTCGTACGTTGAAATACTTCCTTAGCCATAGTTATATGTTTAATTAAATAATTAACTTCGGATCAAGCAATTGAGCCTATGACGAGAATTGAACTCGTGACCTCTTCCTTACCAAGGAAGTGCTCTACCTCTGAGCTACATAGGCAACAAAGGAAAATTCCTAGATTTTGAGCGGGAGACGGGGCTCAAACCCGCGACCCTCAGCTTGGAAGGCTGATGCTCTATCAACTGAGCTACTCCCGCAATAAACCCGATGTAAAAACTCGAGGGTGGGCGAAGAAGGATTCGAACCTCCGAAGGTGAAAACCAGCAGATTTACAGTCTGCCCCATTTGGCCGCTCTGGAATTCGCCCGAAAAACACTGTGCGTGTCTAAAATAAAATTGAGCCTCTTGTCGGATTCGAACCAACGACCCCGAGATTACAAATCACGTGCTCTGGCCAACTGAGCTAAAGAGGCGGTCACTGCTATCACTTTATCGGTGTGATAGCGAGTGCAAAGTTAGGCATATCTTTTATTCTAGCAAACTTTTGACGTTTTTTTTTCTATCAACGTGCACTTTTTTCTTTAACCCTATTCAACTGTTTAAGCAATGCCTCAACATTTAAATCAACAGCCTCCTCAAAAGTATCACATACCTTTTCGGAAAACAACTCATTTTGAGGTATCTTAACTCGAATAGAGACCTCTTTATTAAGGAAAGACTCAGCTTTCACAACCTTAAGCACAACATCAGTCGAGATAATAGCATCATTACACTGCGTAAGTTTAGCCACCTTCTTCTCAATAAACTCCTCTAAATGCTTTGCGATATCAAAATGAATTGCATTTACTTTTACTTTCATGTGATCCTCCTTTTTGTTTAGCGGCCCGTGGGTGGGCGGATTGATATACTTTTTTGAGCTCTTCAAAGGCAACATGCGTGTAAACCTCTGTTGAAGCCAGCGAACTATGCCCCATCATCTCCTTAATAGAATTTATCTCTGCACCATTATTCAACATTGCAGTAGCAAAACTATGCCGTAACACATGGGGGCTTTTCTGAGCCAATGTAGTCACCTTAGAAAGATAAGTTTTCACTTTAGAATAAACCATAGACCTATTGAGAGGCATAGCATCTAGTTTTACAAAGAAGAAATCTGTCAAACCTACTCTAACATCTCTCTCCTCTCTATAACGATTAATCAAAAATGACAACTCATCACCATATGGCAACATTCTCTCTTTATTACGTTTCCCCAATACTTTTATTATACTCCTATCGGAATCTATATCTACATCCTTCAAAGAGATCAACTCGGAGAGACGCATACCGGTAACATAAAACATGTTCAACATCAACTCATCCCTAAGCCCATCAAAATCATCTTCAAAATCAACGACGTCCAAGAGCGAATCTAAATCCTCTTCTCTAACAAACTTCGGCAATCTTTCTGGAAGCTTAAGCCCCTTAACCAAAAGCGTTGGATTTATCTCAACAACCCCTCTACTTCGAAGATATTTGTAAAAAGATTTTATACTGCTTAGTTTCCTATTAACAGTTGATATTGCAGCTTTGTTCATAGCCTGAGACATCAAAAAGGACCGTATTAAATCTGAATCAACACACAAGGGATCAAACTCCCCCTCCACCCTCAATTCAATGAAGTCCTTAAACAAAAAAAGATCCTTTTGATACGCCACAACCGTATGAGAGGAGAAACCCCTCTCATAACGGATATAGTGCACAAAAGAATCGATCCAATCAATCATCACCTTCAGGTATTACTGGTTTAGCGACGAAGATATAAAAAAAGCTTTACGCTTAAGCAATTCTTAAAAAAAATTACTCTTCAATACGTTGCAATTGCTGAACGTAAGCAGCGTGAATTCTGTTTTTACGATTAACTACAGATGGCTTTTCGAACGCCTGACGACGACGAAGTTCTTTAACAACACCTGTTTTTTCAAATTTTCTTTTGAATTTCTTCAACGCTCTTTCAATGTTCTCACCTTCTTTTACTGGTACGATGATCATAATATTATTTTTTTATTTTGTTTATTTGACTATTTAATATTGAAGCTGTGTATATAGCCAACCCTTAAATCAATTTAGTTGAATAAGCTATATCTCAAATCTGCGTTGTCAATCATTAAGCATGACAACATAATAAAGTATTATACTCTACTTAAAGTTATCTCTACACCACCTTTCCTACAGGATTTAATCCCTGCAATTAATTACGTTACACTTTTAGAAGCGCAAAGTTACAACTAGTTTTCTGATAAACAAATCATACGAATTAATTTTTAGTTAAGGCTTCAACTTTACTGTGGATATACAGAGTTTTCATTCTTAAAGTCCAACAACACCTCATTTAAAAATTTCAAGGCCTCATATCTTGCCATAGGAAGATTATTCATCAGATAGTTACCACACTCTATCGGAGTAGCACCTGGCAAGTCACCCTGATAGACAGAAATAAAGGTAAACAATTCAATAATCAGTGGAAGAATATCATTTGTATTTAGATCTCCCTTTAATATTAGATAATTACCTGTAAGACATCCCATAGGACCCCAATATATAATACTATTCCCCCATTGACTATGACTTCTCAAAAATGTAGCGGCAAGATGCTCTATAGAATGAATCTCAGGCTGACCTAAAACAGGCTCGACATTAGGCACCTTCATTCTTATATCGAATGTGGTTATAACACTCTCACCCGAGATATCCTTTCGAGAAACAAAAACCCCCCTTTTCATTCTCAAGTGATCAATTGTAAAGCTTGCAATTTGTTCCATAATAAATAATTATAGTTGACTCAAGAGGTCACTTAAAAGTGAAAACGTTTTTTGAGGCGCCTCGTTCCAAAAATTTAAATACTGCTCATCATGGTTGTCAACCCACGGAGTGTCACTAATAATCCTAAAACTAACAAATGGCACTTTATACATAAAACATGCATGCGCAATACTATTAGATTCCATATCAACAGCTAAAGCAGAGGAATGCTTTGACTTAATAGCCTCCAACTCTGAGATTTTAGTAATAAACTGATCACCGGTGCAAATAAGTCCAAATTTAATTGAAGAGTTACTCGAAGATGATAGTTTCAAAGATGAAACAAGAGAGTCATTTGCTTTAATAAACTCTGGATAACCAAGCTCTTGTATATGATCCCCGACATCACCACAATAGAAGTCGTGATACGTTGTCTCTGACCCTACAACTATATCGGAAACATCAATTGTTCTATCAAGCCCACCAGCTACACCAGTATTAATTATACAATCAGGCGAAAAATTCCTGATCATCTCTACAGTGGCAATAGCTGAGTTAACCTTACCAATTCCACACTTCTGTAGGAAAATTTCCTTACGACCAATTCTCCCAACAGCAAATTCAAATCCCAATATAGTTTTTGACTCAACATCTTCCAGGAGCATCTTAACTAGATCAAACTCCTTAGACATTGCAACTATTATACCTATTCTATTATGCTTTAGATTTATCATAGAAAATAAAAAAAAATTGCCCCATACTTAAGCCCCCACTATAGAGAGTTAAGATGGGACAACCAAATTTGAAATATATAATATTACTTCTTCGACATACGTTTACGGTCGTTCTCGTCCAATAATATTTTACGAAGACGTATAGACTTAGGAGTCAACTCTACATATTCATCTTCACGAATATACTCCAATGCTTCTTCTAATGAAAATACAATAGGAGGAGCAAGCTTAGCCTTATCATCAGCACCAGAAGCACGCATATTAGTCAACTTCTTTGATTTAGTGATATTAACCACCAAATCGTTATCTTTAGAATGCTCACCAATTACTTGACCAGCATAAATTTCATCTTGAGGATGAATAAAGAATTTACCTCTATCTTGAAGCTTATCTAGTGCATACGCAAATGCAGTACCTGTCTCCATTGCAATAATAGCACCGTTAACACGCTTTTCTATTTCTCCTTTATAAGGTTGGTACTCTTTAAAACGGTGAGCCATGATAGCCTCCCCTGCTGAAACAGTCAAGACATAATTACGAAGACCAATAATACCACGAGAAGGCATATTAAACTCCATGTGAATACGGTCATTCTTTGTATCCATCATCAGCAACTCACCTTTTCTACGAGTAACAACATCGATAATCTTGCTAGAAGCCTCTTCAGGACAGTTAATAGTTAACTGCTCAATTGGCTCACACTTCTTACCATCGATCTCTCTAAAGATAACCTGAGGTTGACCAACTTGAAGTTCATACCCTTCACGACGCATGGTCTCGATAAGAACAGACAAGTGAAGAACACCCCTTCCAAAAACAGTCCAAACATCAGCTGTTTCAGATTTCTCGACACGTAAAGCTAGGTTTTTATCTAGTTCTTTTACTAATCTATCGTGGATATGTCTAGACGTTACCATTTTACCCTCTTTAGCAAAAAATGGAGAGTCATTAATAGTGAAAACCATTGACATTGTTGGCTCATCAATTGCGATAGGCACCAAAGCCTCTGGAGCTGCGGCATCTGCAACTGTATCTCCAATTTCAAAACCATCAATACCAACTAACGCACAAATATCACCAGAGCCTACAGATGTAACCTTTCTACGGCCTAGACCTTCGAAAACATGAAGCTCTTTAATACGTTGCTTGGTCATAGATCCATCTTTCTTGCAAAGCATAACATCCATACCCTCCTTTAGCTCCCCTCGGTGAACACGTCCAATACAGATACGTCCTACATACGAAGAGAAATCTAGCGAAGTAATAAGCATCTGAGCAGCTCCTTCGTTATAAACTGGGGCTGGAATATGTTCAATAATAGAATCTAATACATAATGTATATCCTCTGTTGGAGTACTCCAATCAGGACCCATCCAGTTATTCTTAGCAGAGCCATACACAGTATGGAAATCCAACTGGTCCTCTGTGGCATCTAAACTAAACATTAGATCGAAAACCATTTCATGAACCTCGTCAGGTCTACAGTTTGGTTTATCAACCTTGTTTACTACAACAATAGGTTTAAGCCCCATCTCTAAGGCTTTCTGAAGAACAAAACGTGTCTGAGGCATCGGACCTTCAAATGCATCTACCAAAAGAAGACATCCATCAGCCATGTTTAATACACGCTCAACCTCACCTCCAAAGTCGGCGTGACCAGGAGTATCAATGATATTAATCTTATAACCGTTGTAGTTAATAGATACATTCTTCGACAAAATCGTAATACCGCGTTCGCGCTCCAAGTCGTTATTATCAAGAATAAGGTCTCCCGACTCTTGGTTATCACGGAACAATTGGCCAGTCAACAACATTTTGTCAACCAACGTCGTCTTACCGTGGTCTACGTGTGCAATAATTGCAATGTTTCTAATCTTCTGCATAGTGTATCTTCAAAAATGTGGCGCAAAGTTACTATATTAATCGGATAAATCATTGATAAAAAGCAAAAACGGCTTGCTAATTAAATTGAATTCGCTATCTTTGCACCCGAATTATTCACAATATCTAAAAATACACATTATGTACTTAGACTCAGCTAAGAAAGAAGAAATCTTCGCAAAGTACGGAAAGTCTAACACTGATACAGGTTCTGCAGAAGCTCAGATCGCCTTGTTTTCATTCCGTATCTCGCATTTGACTCAGCACTTGAAAGCTAATCACAAAGATTACAGCACAGAGAGAGCTCTTAAAATGTTGGTAGGTAAGCGTCGTCGCTTATTGGATTACCTTCAAGCTAACGATATCGCTCGCTACCGTGCAATCGTTAAAGAGCTTGGCTTAAGAAGATAATTCTTTCCAAAAGAAAAAAAGAGAATCCTACTTCTAGGGTTCTCTTTTTTTGTACATGAACAAAATATATAGCTCGTGATTAGCTGTACAAATAAAATAAATCTAGAAATATACCCAAAGTACATGCATAAATACAAGAGCCCGCTTCTTCACAGAAGCGGGCTCTTAATCGTAAAGAAAAATAAGAATAGATTTGTGAGTATCTGCTATTAAATATCAATCCCAAAAGGGATCTATAATTTCCAAAATGATCTCTAATACTAAAACAAAGATAGGAAAAATTGCCTCTTAAAACAAAATTGATTATAACCAGAAGGATAATTTGACTCAAATTTGACAGTAAAGAATAGAAAAGGCATTCTAATTTCACCATTAAAAGCCGAATTTAGAATATAGAGCAGCCATAGTTAAATTATCTAAAACTTTTGATTCTTATATCAATATATTAGAAAATAAAAGTTTTATCTTTGCCAACATACACCTAAATAAAAGATTAACAATGAATAAAAGAGTTTTTGTAGTTCTTCTTTCTACACTAGCATTCCTTTCTCTAGTATCTCAAAAAAAATCATTAACACATGATTTATATGATAGTTGGAAACAAATCGATAGAGCAATTCTGTCTGAAAACGGAGAATGGAGTAGTTATGAAATAAACCCACAAAAGGGAGATGGGGAGTTAATAATTAGAAACAATAATAGTAACACAGCCAAAACAATTACAAGGGGTAGCGATCCTTCATTTTTCGGAAACAGCCAATTTATTGTCGTAAAAATAAAACAACCAGTTGACACTATACGTAAAGCAAAGGTCAAAAAGGTAAAGAGCAATAACCTTCCACAAGATTCAATATCAATCATAAACCTTACTGAAGAGTTAAGCAAAACTACCCTGCCATATAAATCAAAATATAAAACAGCCAAGGAGGCTCCGGTAATACTTTTTACAGAAGACATTACATTGCCAAAAGATAGTACAAACAAAAAAAGTAAGGAAAAAACCTATAAACGACTAAACATTACCAACCTTATAAAAGGGGATACGATCAAAATTGATAGTGTTGGTGATTTTGAATTAGATAAAAAAGCAAATATTGTATTGTATACTATTGATTCCGATTCAACAAAAGCTGTTTGGAGTTACTACAATGGGATACATAAAAATATATTCAATTCTAAAACAGGTAAAATAGGAAAGCTTGCTATTGATGAAGAAGGAGAACAGATAGCAATACTTGCAACAAGCGATAGCTCTAAAACAGCAACTTACGATCTATTTTACTCAAAAGCGAGAGAATTGAATAGTAAAAGTGTTAGGAAAATTACTCCTAGTATAACCGATGGAATCCCTGAAGGCTATTCGATTGGAAAGAATATAACGTTCTCTAAAGAAGGTAGCAGGCTACATGTATCATATACCACTACCCCAAAGCCTGAAGTTAAAGACACTTTACTACCTGAGGAAAAATTCTCTTTAGATTTATGGAGCTATAGTGACACAATAAACATGCCTCAGCAAATCTTTGAAGAAAAGAAGCTAAAAGATGAGTCATTCACAATCATACTAAACACAAACAATGAAAAATGGTTTGTAGCTACAACTCCTCAGTATAAAACATTAACCTTTGCTTCCGATGAGAAAGCTACGATTGCAATATGTGTAGATCCAATTCCATATTTATGGGGAGCTAACTGGGAGAATCCATACCCAAGAGATGTTTATGCAGTAAATACTAGAGATAATAGTCGACATTTAGTAAGAAAAAAGATGTTAGGTAGTAGCGGGATATCACCTGACGGTAACTTCATATTAATGTACGATAGAGATGACTCTAAATGGCATTCATATAATACAAAGACTAAAGAAGAGAAGAATATATCATCAAATCTAGAATTCCCTCTCTATGATGAAAGCAATGATGTACCAAGTGCACCCAAAGAGTATGGATTTGCTGGATATAGCCCAAATTACAAATCGGCATATATTTATGATAAATACGATATTTGGGAGCTTGATCTTGAAGGTAAAAACGATCCTGTTAATATTACTTCAGGATGGGGAAGAGAAAACAATACTATACTTAGACATATTGATACAAAAAGGGATAATTACAAAAAAATAATAGACCTAAAAGAGTTTAATCTATTGTCCAGCTTCAATGAGACAACTAAAGAGAATGGATTCTATTCAATAAATAATAGCAAAACGCCGCAAAAATTGATTGAATCTGGCCATAAATTCACACTTAGATCTAAAGCTAAAGATGCGGATAAAATCCTTTTCCAAAGAGAAAACTACAATGAGTTTAGAGATATTTGGATTAGCGATTTGAAGTTTTCAAATCCAGCAAAACTAACTGATGCTAATCCTCAAATGAATGATTACAAATGGGGTAGCGTAGAGATAATGAAGTGGAGGGATTTTAATGGAAAGATGGTTGAAGGCCTTCTATACAAACCTGAAGGATATGACTCTACGAAGTTATACCCTACTATAGTATACTTCTACGAAAGACATTCACAAGATCTATATAGACACCACCACCCTCAACCTAGTTGGTCAATTATTATTCCTTCTATGTTTACAAGCAATGACTATGTTGTATTCATGCCTGACATCACATATACAGAGGGGTATCCAGGAGAAAGTTGTTACAATGCTGTGGTAAGTGGTACAACTGCTCTTATAGATAGAGGAATCTCCGATCCTGATAATATTGGACTACAAGGGCAAAGTTGGGGTGGTTACCAAATAGCATACTTGGTAACACGAACTAATATGTACAAATGTGCTAGCCCAGGCACCCCTGTCAGCAATATGACAAGTGCTTATAGTGGAATTAGAACTGGCTCTGGTTTAGTACGTATGTTCCAATATGAGTATGGACAGAGTAGAATTGGGGCTTCTCTATGGGATTCCCCACTAAGATACATAGAGAACTCTCCTGTATTCTATGCCCCTAAAATCGAAACGCCAATGCTTATAAGACACTGTGATGCTGATGAAGCTGTACCATTTTCTCAAGGTGTAGAGCTATTTATGGCGCTAAAAAGAAATAGTAAAAAGGCTTGGTTATTAAACTACAACCGAGAAGCTCACAACCTAAGAACTAGACCAGCTAGAATGGACTGGACTATACGTATGCATCAGTTCTTTGACTTTTATCTAAAAGGCGCCTCAGAACCTCGATGGATGAGGGAAGGAATATCTATAGTAGAAAAAGGAATTGAGAAAAAATATGATCTTGTAGAGGAATAAACACAAATAAAATGTAGCATGGGCCTAATTTTAATATTCTATTAAAGTTAGGCCCATGTTACATAAATATAGATAGAACAATAGAGATGGTACTAAATAGACATTTAACACTGTTATCAAACACATTTTGACAAATAAGCACAATACACACAATAATACAATCCTATTATTACATATTGTTCGCACACGGAGTTAAAATTATCGCTACTACAAAGGATTAAGTAAACATCTAATAACTAACTAATTAATCCAAGATCTCAGTTGTAGTAAAAAGTTAGAGTAAAAGATATATTAATACCAAAAATAGTATACATTTACCCCCACGCTTAATACAAAAGTGGAATAAATAACACACCCAATTAGATATACTATTATGGTACGTAAATTACTTATTCGTGACCTAACGCTACGAGATGGACAGCAATCATCATTTGCTACACGCATGAGTCAATCACAGATTGATCGAGTATTACCACTCTACAAAGACGCCAAGTTCTATGCAATGGAAGTTTGGGGTGGTGCGGTTCCCGACTCTGTTATGAGATACCTTAACGAAGACCCTTGGTATAGACTCGAATCTATTAAAAGTGTTATTGGAGATAGCAGTAAACTAACAGCTCTTTCACGAGGTCGTAATCTATTTGGATATACTCCTTACACAGATGAGATAATAGAAGGTTTCTGTAAGAATTCGATAGAGTCAGGCCTTAGTATTATGAGAATATTTGATGCACTAAACGATGTTGATAATATTAAATCGACAATCAAGTATGTAAAAAAATATGGAGGGATAGCTGATTGTGCAGTATGTTATACTATTGATCCTAGTTATACTACTATGGAAAGAATAAAAGCATCCATTAAAGGCAAATCACTACCTAAGCCAATATTTACAGATAGCTATTTCCTATCGAAAGCAATAGAGATGGAGCAGTTAGGGGCAGACATGATAACTATAAAAGATATGAGTGGACTTATTCCCCCAGAAAAAGTTAGCAAGCTAATATCTCTATTTAAGAAATATATAAAAGTCCCTATAGACTTCCATACTCACTGTACTCCTGGCTTCGGTTTAGCATCGGTTGTTACGGCTATTATTAAAGGCGTAGACATCGTTGACACAAATATTTGGTACTTCTCTGGAGGACCTGCAGCACCTGCAATTGAGTTGATATACCTTTTCTGTAAAAAGTTAGGTATTGAAATTGATGTAAATATGGAGGCTGTGGCAAAAATAAATAAAGAGTTATACTCGATTCGACAAGAGCTTTCAGAGTTTGATGCAATAAAAAAGATGCCTAAAAACTTCAATCCACTTACTGATGCATTGCCTGCAGAGATAGATAAAGCTATAGATAAGACAATAGAACTATGCAAGAAAGGTAACTTCGAAGATATGCTTGAACAGTGCCACAAGATTGAGGCACATTTTGGATTCCCAGCACCAAACGACTTAGTAAAGAGTGCACAGATACCTGGTGGGATGTATACAAACATGGTTGCTCAGCTTAAACAGCTAGATGCAGAGGAGATACTAAATAAAGCTATGGAGCTAATCCCAACTGTTAGACTAGATGCAGGGTTACCTCCACTAGTTACACCAACGAGCCAGATAGTTGGTGCGCAAGCTGTGAACTGCGCCCTGGATATAAAAAATGGGAAACCTATGTATTCAAATGTGTCAAACCAGTTTGCTTCTTTAGTTAAAGGAGAATATGGAAGAACTCCAATAGCTGTAAAAGAGGAGTTCAGAGAAAAGATAACAGGATCACCAAAAGAGACTCCTTACGATACCTCAAAGTATCAGATGCAACCTAACCCAATACTAAGCAATTGTGGTGACACTAAACTTGCTATAAACGATAAAGAGGTGCTTCTTCTTGAGCTTTTTCCATCCATAGCTAAAACATTCTTAACAAAGAAAAGAGAAGCAGCTTATCAAATGGACAAGCAGGTGGTTATGGAAAGTGCATACATAGAAGATGTTGATTCATCGGAGGCGATAACTGGTCAAGTGATAACATCTCCTATGCCTGGATCAGTATTTAAGATCAATGTAAAACCTGGAGATACTATTAAGGTTGGAGACAGCGTAATAATTCTTGAATCAATGAAGATGGAGAATAACATATCAACAACTTTCTCAGGTAAAGTCAAAAGAGTGCTAGTAAAAGAGAACCAAAGAGTAAACGATACTACTCCACTTATTGAGATTGAGTAATGATATAAACGAAAAAAAGGCTGAACACATTATGTGTTCAGCCTTTTTCTATGATTATCAATCCGAGAGAGTCGAATTAGAAGCGACGTGGGCCTCTTTCGTTACGACCACCACCGAAACCACCACGGCTTCCACCACCACGGTTGTCACGAGCTGGACGCTCTTCTCTTGGTCTTGCTTCGTTTACGTTGATTACGCGACCATCATATTCTGCTTGGTTAAGTTCTGCAATAGCTTTCTGAGCTGCTTCCTCATCAACCATTTCTACGAAACCAAAACCACGGCTACGACCAGTCTCACGGTCAGTCATTACGCGTGCAGATGAGATTTCTCCGTACTCGGCAAAAAGAGTTTTAAGATCGTTATCGTCAATACGATAACTCAAGTTTGAAATGAAAATGTTCATTGTGATGAAATTTGAAAATGAATTACTTTAAAAAAATTCCAGAGAGCTCATCAGCTGTTACTATTTCTAATACAAACTTACTGCCTTCGGATACTTTTCGCCACGAAGATATATATATTCCTAGAATAAAAAAGCGAAAAGCGATTTTTTATTCTATTAGCTTTATTATTACCACTTTTGAACAGAATAAAAAATGAACTCTAAAGAGACCAAAACCCGCACCTGGTGGAGCATTATAACAAGAGGAGAACTGAAAGAGAGTTTCTTTGATGAGAAAAAAAAAATCCAGGGGAATTCATCTAACTATGTGACAGTTGACTCCTTTCAACTCAATTCACGTAGAAAAAAGAGCTCTTATAATTTGCAGATATAAAAAAAATGAACTTACTTTGCATTGCAATAGAGAAACAAACTATGGCAAAATGTTTCGGGGCGTAGCGCAGTCCGGTTAGCGCACCTGGTTTGGGACCAGGGGGTCGGGAGTTCGAATCTCTTCGCCCCGACGAAACAGAAAAAGGTTGAGAATGAAAATTCTCAACCTTTTTTTATACCCATACATCAAGACATGAGATACACAATTAAGGAAATAATACTAAAGCACGAACCTCAGAGTAAAAATACTCCCACTGAAAGAAAAAAAATGGGGCTATTATACTACATAGAAACTCCATCAATAACAATATACAATCCAATAAACAACAATGGGAAAGCGATCATGCTTACTCCTGGAGGAGGATATTCATTCTCTGCAATAGATATTGAAGGCCACAAGTATGCAGAGTGGCTAGCAAGCTTAGGTTATATAATTGGAGTATTAAAATACCGAATGCCAGAAGGTGACAGAAAACGAAGCTACTTAGATTGGATTAATGGCTTCAACACATTTGTACAGGAATGCTCAAACAACCAAATAGA
This sequence comes from Bacteroidales bacterium, assembly GCA_051648105.1. Lineage (GTDB taxonomy): Bacteria > Bacteroidota > Bacteroidia > Bacteroidales > UBA7332 > UBA7332. The sequence goes on along the minus strand of JBOFEN010000099.1, from coordinate 871 downwards.
AAAGAGAAAGATTGGACACATGGCGTTCTCTGCAGGATCTCACCTATCTCTTACTGCTATTAATAATATGTGTGCGCAACAAACTCCTCAATTTGCAATACACTTCTACCCTCTCATCTCACTAGAAGAACCATTAGCACATCGCGGTTCAGTTGATAAGTTATTAGGAAAAGAAGCAAGCAAGGAGCTTAGAAGAGAACACTCTCCTATAATCAATCTAAAACACTCCCCAGCAAATACATTAATAATCTATAGCGAGGATGATACTACAGTAAACACTGAGAATTCAGAATTACTACATAGCAAATTAAACTCATTAGACCTCAGATGCGATGTAATACATTATAAAACAGGTGGTCACGGATGGGGGTTCAATGACAAGTTTGAATACCACGAGGATATGAAGCAACAAGTAATGATGTTTCTTGACAGGCTATAGAGAATAAAATTGCAACAACAAGAAAAAAAAGCAGCAAAACCTTTTGCTATTCAAAAAAAACGGCTACCTTTGCATCGCAATAGAGAAACAAACTATAGCAAAATGTTTCGGGGCGTAGCGCAGTCCGGTTCGCGCACCTGGTTTGGGACCAGGGGGTCGGGAGTTCGAATCTCTTCGCCCCGACGAAACAACAAAAAAGGAGTACACACTGTGTACTCCTTTTTTGTTATACCAAATCACCCCCACAAATTTTGGATCTAGCCCAAAACTTGTGGGGGTGTTAAATTTTTGCCTATGTAGTATCCTGATTTAGGTTGACTACTTGTATGTCTTATACCTTCGACAAGTTGACTTGGTTATATATATTCCTGATATTAGTTGACTTTAAGTTTATTATCCCGAAGTTTGGTTGCCTTCGCGAGCCTTATTCCT